>JBKGHI010000239.1:0-13368 GCA_046520405.1 Myxococcus sp. 1LA | reverse complement strand
GCGGCTTCGCGGCCTGCGTCATGCGGCCCCGGTACGCGGGCCGCCGCGGCCAGCCACGCCACGCCCAGCGCCAGCTCCGCCACCTGCGCATCCCCGCTGATGCTCGCGGCCAGGGACAGGAGGGCCTCCACCGCCTTCTTCACCTGCGCGCCGTGCAGCGGGTGGCTGCTGGTGATGCCCTCACGCAGCAGCGTCAGCAGGGCCAGCGCCGTGGCGCGCGCCTGACGCACGGGCTCGGAGCCCTCGCCCGTGCCTTCCCAGAGCCCGTTGGCGAGCTGCCGCGACAGCAGGCTCTCCGCGCCGTCCGTGTGGACAGCGCCCTCGTCCGCCAGAGCCTCCGCGAGGTACGTGTCGGACTCCTCGGACTCCGACTCCCTCATCGGCTCCGGAGCCTGGGCGCCGCCGAAGAAGCTGGAGAGGATTCCTCCCTTCTCACGCTTCTTCTTGGCGGACTTGCTCTGCTCGAGCGGCTCGCGCCGCATCTCCATCCAGTCCGTGGTGCCGCCATCGGCCTCCATGGGGGGCGTGCTCTGCGCGGGCGCGGGCGCGGGCGCTCCCGGGGTGATGCGCCGCACTTGAATCAGCGGGCGACGAACTCCGGAGGCGGGAGCGGGGGCCGGCGGCGGCATGGCGCCAGGTGCGGCCAGCCGTCCGCGACGGGGAGCGGCGCCACCCACCGCTGCCTCCTCCTTGTTCTTCGCACCGAACATGTCCCAGCCCGCGGGCGCATTCACGGGAACGACGCGCGTCTTCGCCTGTCCCGACGTCCGCCGGTCGCCCTTGCGCTCCTCCACCACGACGAACGAGGTGTACCTGGTGACAATCTGGTTCGCGACGGCCAGCTCGACGATGCGCTGCTTCATGGACTCCGCGCGGCGTCCGGTGAGCTGCGCGGCCTCCCAGCCCCGGATGCGCTCGGCGGCCCACAACTTCTCCACCGCCGGCCGGTCCGACACCGCCGGAAGGTCCACGCGGATGGTGAGCGAGAAGGGCTCCCGGCCCGAGCGCCCACGCAGCGTCACCTTGCCAGTGCCGGGTGAGGCATAGCGGCCCAGCAGCGTCCAGGGAACGCCATCCACCAGGGGCGGCAGCTCGGCGGGCGCCAGCTCAGCGCACTCCACGCCGTCGAAGTGGACCTCCAGCTCGGTGACCCGCGGGGCCAACGCGCGGGAGAACTGCGCCACCACCTTGTCGTCGATGCGCTCGCCCGGGTGGATGAACTCCACATCGCCGCCCGTCTGCTTCGCCATGTCCCGCAGCAGCACGTCGCTGATGTTGGTGCCAATGCCAAACGAGTACACCCGCGCCGTCTTCCTCGCCTCGAGCACCGCGCGCAGAATCTCCGACTCATTGCCCACTTGTCCGTCGGTGAGCAGCACGATGACGCCGTCGGGCGCGGCCTGCACCGCGGCGCGCATGGGCGCGAGCAGCTCCGTGCCACCATTCGCGTTCAGCGCGGCCACCCAGCGGTCCGCCTCCTCGAGCGTGCGCTGCGTGAAGGGCACGGGCTGTGGCTGAAACGTCTGGAAGTGATTCTCGAACGCGATGACGTTGAACCGGTCGCCCTCGCGCAGGTGGCGCAGGCACAGCCGGAGCGCGGCCTGGGCCTGGGGCAGGCTGTCACCGGCCATGGAGCCGGAGACGTCCACGACGAACACCACCTCCTGCTTCGGCGGCGCGGAGGCCAGGGCCAGCAGGTCCGGCACCACGGTGAGCGCGAAGGTGCCCGGGCCGCCCTCGCCCTTGCGGTGCGTGACGAGCGGGGTGAACACCGCGCTCGTGTCCGGGCTGCGCAGGCTGAGCACCAGGTCGCGGTCCAGGGCCACCTCGCCGCGCGAGAAGCCAACGCGCAAGCGGGTGCCTTCCTCCCGGGTGATGGTGACGGCGTGGGACGGGCTCTCCACCACCACCTCGCGGCCCAGGTCCACGAGCAGGTCCATGCGCAGGCCGTAGTGCACGTCGCCCACGGGCGGGGTGATGCGGTCCGCGTCCGGCACCTGCGTGGTGGGGTCCGCATGGCCATGTCCAGTGCGGTCGCCCGTGGTCGCGCCGGGGATGTAGCGGGGCGCCACCAGCGTGGGCAGCATCCAGCGCACGCTGCCTTCCTCCGCGGTGACGGCCTGGAGGAACTCCACCTCCACCACCGTCTCCTCGTAGGGCAGCAGGTTGCCCACCTGGGCGGTGAAGATGTTGCGGCGCTCCTCGTCGAGCAGCGCGGCGCCATGGCCCGCGGTGACGGCGTCGTCGTAGGTGCGGAAGGCCTCTTCGCGCTCCCGCACCACGCCTTCGATGCGCCGCCCGGCGCACGTCATGGAGAAGGCGGAGAGGGTGGCATCCGAGGGAAGGGGGAAGGTGTAGATGGCCTCTACCGGCTGGTACTCCTCGTTGCGGTAGCGCTGGCGAACGCGGACGCGCGCGTGGCCGCCGAGGAGCTCGCCCGTGACTTCGACACCTTGGAGGGGGACCTGCGTGCCGTTGCGCGTGTACAGCCCAGCCTTCTCGATGGTCATGGCTTCTCCCTTTCCTGGAACTCCGCGATGAGGGCGCGAACGCGTTCCGCGAGCGCCCGGGTCTTCGTGTCCGCTGCTTCCGAGACGTGCAGCTCCAGCCCTGGGAGCAGCTCCCAGCGCTCGTAACGATTCAGGCCCGTGGCCGGTCTACGCGGCGCTTGCTGCGGCGCCACCGTGGCGGGCCCCGGCGCCGGCTGCGCGTACACCGGCAGCGTGGGTGTCGCGTCCGAGTCGGCGAGCTGGCGCAGCTCATCGAGGCTCAGTCGCTGCAACTCCGCCTGGATGGCGTCCAGGGGAAGGAACCGCGCCTGCAGGACGCGGATGGCCTTGAGCCGCACCAGGTGCTCTTCCCCGTACACGGTGTCAGGGCCCCGGAAGGGGGGCGCGGGAAGCAGACCGCGTTGGACGTAGTAGCGCACCGTCCGCGGCGAGACGCCCACCGCCTCGGCCAGCTCCGCCAGCTTCCATTCGCTCTGTGTCTTTGGCGTGCTCACGGTTCAAACAGTAAGACTCGACATTTGATGTGTCAAGTTGCCAGTGACGATTTGGCAGTGGCACCCTTCGGCAGGCGCCGTTCCTGACAGCGGTCCTGGCTCGACAGTCCTACTGCCGAGTCCTGACACCAGGCGCTTGTTCGCTGTCATGAAGTGGGGGCGAGGTGGGTGCACGGGGGTGTTGCGCCGCCCGGTGCGGGGTGGAACAGAGAAGGGCATGAATGGCGTCGCGGAAGTCGTGGACCTCTCTTCCATCCGGCTCATCGGCACGGCGGTGACGCCCGCGGTGATGGTGTCGGCGTGCGGCATCGTGGCGACGGGGTTGGACAACCAGATTGCGCGGATGACGTCGCGCATCCGGGAGATGGTGCGGGAGTGGCGCCTGCTGCCCGAGGAGCACGCCCGGCGCGCGGTGCTGCGCCAGGAGGTCGCCATCCTGGACCGGCGGCACGCCATCCTCGCGCGGGCCATTGGCTTCACCTACACGGCGCTGCTGGCCTTCGTGGTGACGTCGCTGCTGTACCTGACGCGGCGGCAGACGCAGCTTCCAGAGGTCCTGCCCGTGGTGTCCTTCTCGGTGGGCGTGGTGCTGCTGGGCGCGACGGCGCTGCTCGTGCTGGCCTCGCTGCGGCTGAGCCGGCGGGCCATCAAGCTGGAGCGGCAGGAGCTCTTCGACTAGCGGCCGTTACGACAGTCCGCCCACGGGCGGTCCCTCGTCCTCCTCCGCCGAAGCGTACCGCCGGTCCTCGTCGTGTCCGTCGTCGGCCTGCTCCAGGCCCGCCTTCACGCCGCTGAGCGTACGCAGCAGGTCGAGCGGGATGGGCAGGATGGTGTGGTTGCCGCCCGTGGTGATTTCCACCAGCGTCTGGAGGTAGCGGAGCTGGAGGGTGGCCGGGTAGCGGCCGAGGACCTTGGCGGCCATGGAGAGCTTCTCGGCGGCCTGGTGTTCGCCCTCGGCGGCGATGATTTTCGCGCGGCGCTCGCGTTCGGCCTCGGCCTGCCGCGCGATGGCCCGCTGCATCTCCGACGGGAGGTCGATGTGCTTCACCTCCACGTTGGACACCTTGACGCCCCACGGGTCGGTGCGCGCGTCGAGCACCTGCTGAATCTCGTGGTTGATGCGGTCGCGCTCGGAGAGGAGTTGGTCCAGCTCCACCTGGCCCAGGATGGAGCGCAGCGTCGTCTGGGCGAGCTGGCTGGTGGCGTAGAGGTAGTCCTCCACCTGGAGCACGGCCTTGTCCGCGTGGATGACGCGGAAGTAGACGACGGCGTTGACCTTCACGCTGACGTTGTCGCGGGTGATGACGTCCTGCGGGGGCACGTCGCGGGCGACGGTGCGCAGGTCGATGATGACCATGCGCTCCACGAAGGGGATGAGCCAGCGGAAGCCCGCGCGCTTGAGGCCCACGAAGCGCCCGAGCCGGAACACCACGCCGTTCTGGTACTCGTTGACGATTCGCACCCCGGACAGGAAGAGCATGAACAGGATGGCGACGGGGATGAGCAGTCCGAGCAGTCCGGTCAGTTGCATCATGTCGGTACCTCGTCGACGAAGAGGGTGAGTCCTTCCATGCCGCGCACCACCACATGCGCGCCGGAGCGGATGGGCGCGGTGGACGTGGCGCGCCAGCGCTCTCCATGGACGAACACCTCGCCGCTCTCGGTTGTCACCGGAGCCAGGGCGGTGCCTTGCTCGCCCACGAGCCCCAGGTCGCCCGCCCGCTGGGGAAGCCGCCGCGTCTGCGCGCTCCGGTAGGCGACGTAGGCCGCGGCGCCCGCCAGCGCCACGGTGGTGGGCACCAGCCACGTCCAGGACACCTGGAAGGAGCGGTCCACGAACCACTCCGGGTCGAAGCGGTCCACCAGGAACAGGCCACCCAGGCCCAGCAGCACCACACCCGCGGCGCCGAGCAAGCCACTGGTGACGAACAGCTCCGCGATGATGAGGGCCGCGCCCGCCAGCATCAGCAGCACCGCGCCCGCGCGGACCGGCAGCGCGGAGGACGCCACCAGGGCGAGAACGAGCGCCACCGCGCCGATGAGTCCCGGGACGATGGCGCCCGGGTGTGACAGCTCCACCACCAGCCCCAGCGCGGCCACCAGGAACAGCAGGTACACGATGGCGGGGTTGGCGAGCGCGTGCACGGCGCGCTGGGACAGCGTGGGCTCCAGCGTGACGATGCGCGCTTCCCGGGTGGAGAGCCGCACGGACTCGCCGCCCGCCACCGTCACGCTGCGCCCGTCCGCCTGGGCGAGGAAGTCCGCCTCGGTGGGCGCCACGTACTCCACCACGCGCAGCGCTCGCGCGTCATCCGCGGGGACGCTGACGCTGTCTCGTACGGCGGAGGCTGCCCACTGTGCGTTGCGGCCCCGCTGCTGGGCGATGCTCTCCGCGAACGCGACGGCGTCGTTCTCCACCTTGCGAGCCAGTTGCTCGCCCCCCACGGCTTCCGGGGACTGACCGGACGGACCCACCACGGGATGCGCGGCGCCGATGTTGGTTCCTGGCGCCATGGCCGCGACGTTGGAGGCCAGGGTGATGAAGACGCCAGCGCTGCCCGCGTGAGCGCCGGAGGGGCCCACCCAGACGAGCACGGGGACCTCCGACGAGAGGAAGGCCCGGACGATGTGCCGCGTGGCCTCCAGCGAGCCGCCGGGAGTGTCCAGGCGCACGAGGAGCGCGTCATGCCCCTCGGCCTCGGCGCGCGCCACGCAGTCGGACAGGTAACCGCCGGTGCCCGTGTCTACCACGCCCTCCAGTTCGCAGCGCGCGATGGTGGGGACGCCATCGGGTGCCGGCGCGCTGGCCGCGGACGCGAGCAGGCCTGCCGTGAGGACACAGAGGAGCGCCGGGCCCGCGAGTCTCCACCGTGCCCGTTGGCGCATCTCACACCCCCTGCTGGAGGTTGGCTGGGATGAAAGACGCGGGGACGATGCCGCGCTGAGGCAGGGGACGCACGGCGGCCAGGTGCTTCAGGAGCCGCAAGTGGTCCACGAGCAGCCGTGGCATGAGGAAGTGCTGGCGCACGTGCTCATGGCCGCGCTCGCCCAGCAGGCGGGCCTCGTCGGGACGGCGCAGCAGGTGGAGCATGGCCTCGGCGCATTCCTCCACGGTGTCCACCAGGACGCCGCCGGTGCCCTCGGGCAGTTGCATGGGGATGCCGCCCACGCGGCCGCCGACGACGGGAGTTCCCTTCCACAGGGTCTCCGAGACGACGAGCCCGAAACCCTCTCGGAGGGACTTCTGGACGACGACGTCGGAGACGGCTTGGAGCGCGTTGACCTCGATGTTCCCCACGCCGACCAGGTTGGTGAGGATGTGGATGAGGCTGTCACCCGCGGTGGCGGCGCGGAGCTCTTCGTACACGTCCCAGCCCTCGGGGTCGTCCAGGGCCAGGGAGCCGACGAGTGCCAGTTGGAGGTCGGGGACGTGGGGGCGCACGCGCTGGTAGGCGCGGACGACGCCGAGCGGGTCCTTCCACCGGTCGAAGCGGCTGACCTGGGTGACGAGGGGCCGGTGGGTGCGGATGCCAATCCACTCCAGGACGTCACGCGCGAGGGCCTCGGGCAGCGGGTGATTCTTCGGGCTGAGCGGGTCGATGGCGGGCGGGTAGATGCGGACGTCGGAGATGGGGAGCTGGGGTGGGATGAACTCGCGCAGGGTGAAGATGGCGGCGTCGTAGGCGTGCAGGTAGGGCGACAGGAAGTCCCAGAAGGCCGGGTTGGGGTGCGAGGTGTCGATGTGGCAGCGCCATATCCAGCGCGCGTCGAGCCGGGGGCTCAGCGCCGCGAGCACCGCGGGCTGAGGGTCATGGACGAAGACGAAGTCGTAGTTCTCCGAGTTCGTGACGAGCCGGCGGGCGTTGAGCTGGGCGTTGGCCAGATAGGTGGCCTTCTCGGATTCGGAGAGCTCGCCGGGCGCGCCTTGGAGGCCGTTGTGGATGCGCTTGGTGACGTGGAAGAAGTCGTCATCGCCGTGGATGAGCTTCCAATCCGTGACGATGCCCAGATCGTTGTAGAGCGGGACGAGGGAGCGGAGGATTTCGGAGACACCTCCGCCGTAGGGTGTGGCGCTCAGGTGCATGCATCGGGCGCCGCGCAAGTCCTCGGAGAGCTGGTGCAGTTCGTCGAGGGCTTCGTCGGGAGCAATCCCGCGATAGGTGGCAAGCGAACGCTTGCCGACATCCACGACGTCCAGCATGGCCTCTGCCTCCCAGGTGAGCGCTCCATCCAACGGTGCGCACGGGAAGCGGTGGCAACCCGCGACTTCCGCCTGCCGGGTTGCTGTCCGGCACCAGGGACGAGCGCCCGAGCGAGGGGCCGGGCATCCGCTGGTGGACGTTCACTGTCGTCGACAGATTGTCGATGAAGGGCACGCTCCCTAGGGTCCGTCCGCAGCTCGATAAGGAGGTTACATGCGTCGTGCCGTTTTCATCGCCCTGGGCGTGGCCGTTGCCGCGCTCGCTTGCAAGACCACGCAGCCCCCGGGCGCCGAGGAGCAACAGCCCTTGATGGGGCCGGACCAGATTCGAGAGCCCGTGCAGACGGTGCCGGACACACCGGCCGGCCCCGCGACGCCCTGCCGGAGACCGACGCGGCACGCCGGAGTCGCAGACTGGCGAGTCGCAGACGGAGTAGGCGAAGCGCGGGCGACGCTGGTCGCCACGCGTGTGCCCGTGACAGCGCATCCTGGCTCGCGCACAGTTCGCGTCCGAAACGGCACGCGGAAGGAGTCACGGTGCAGGCGACAGTCTACGTGGCGGAGCGGGTGTGGACGTTGAATGCGGCTCGGCCGTTGGCCCAGGCGCTGGCGGTGCGGGATGGGCGGCTGCTGGCCGTGGGCACTCGCGAAGAGGTCGAGGCCGCCGCCGGCCCGGATGCGCGCCACGTGGACCTCGGCGCCGCCACCGTGGTGCCGGGGCTCGTGGATGCCCACGCGCACATCCACGGCCTGGGGCGCGGCCTGACGACCGTGCGTCTGGAGAAGGCGGGCTCGGTGGAGGAAGCCATCCACCGGCTGACCCAGGCGCCTGCCTCCAGCTTCCAGGGAGAATGGCTGCTGGGAAGAGGCTGGGACCAGAATGACTGGCCCGGCCGCGCGTTTCCTTCCCGTGAGGCGCTGGATGCCCGCTTTCCCTCCTCGCCTGTGTTCCTCACCCGCGTGGACCATCACGCCGCGTGGGTGAATGGCGAGGCCCTGCGCCGCGCCGGAATCACGCGCGACACGCCGGACCCGGAGGGAGGCCGCATCCTCAAGGACGCGCGAGGCGAGCCCACGGGCGTGCTGGTAGACAACGCCATGGACGTCGTGGCCGCCGTGATGCCGCCGCCCTCACGCGCGCAATTGGAGGCCCGGCTGCGCGCCGCGCTGACCCGCTGCGCCCAGGTGGGCCTGACGGGCGTGCATGACGCGGGCATGGACCTGGATGCCTTCCGCGTGCTCCAGGAGTGGGACGCCGCCGGCACGCTGCCGCTGCGCGTCTACGCGATGGCCGCGGGGCAGGGGGATGAGCGGCACACGTACCTCGAACAGGGGCCGTGGCAGGGCCGGATGCTGGCGATGCGCTCGGTGAAGTTCCTGGCGGATGGTGCACTGGGCAGCCGGGGCGCGGCGCTGCACGAGGACTCCTGTGACGAGCCGGGACAACGCGGCTTGTTGCTGCTGTCCCCTGATGAACTGGCGTCACGCGCCCGCGCCTTCATGGCCCGGGGCTTCCAGGTGTGCATCCACGCCATTGGAGACCGTGCCAATACCTTGGTACTGGACGTCCTCCTGCGCGCCTCGGCCGAGACCGCAACTCAGGCCCTGCGGCACCGCGTGGAGCACGCGCAGATTCTCCGTCCCGAGGACATCCGCCGCCTGGGGGACGCGGGGCTGGTGGCGAGCGTGCAGCCCACTCACGCCACCAGTGACATGACCTGGGCCGAGTCTCGGCTGGGCCTCGAGCGGCTGGAAGGCGCCTATGCGTGGCGAAGCCTGCGCGACGCGGGCGCGCACCTGGCGTTGGGCAGTGACTTCCCCATCGAGAATCCCGATGTGCTGGCGGGGCTCTACGCGGCGCGCACCCGGCAGGACGCGGCCGGGTGGCCCAAGGCGGGCTGGAGACCCGAAGAGCGGCTGACGGCACACGAGGCGCTGGAAGGCTTCACCACCGGACCCGCCTGGGCCTCATTCGACGAGTCCCGGCGCGGCAGGCTGGCCCCGGGGCTGGACGCCGACTTCGTGGCCCTGTCGGAGGACCCGCTGGAAGGGCCTGCCTCGGCGCTGGTGAAGGCGCGGATTCTGGCCACCGTGGTCGCTGGCGCGGAGGTGTACCGCGCCGAGGCTTGAGGCTCACTCGCTGAAGATGTGCGAGCGCGCCGCCTCGGCGATGGTGACGACGGCGGGGTGGCGAATCTTGCGCTCGACGGTGATGGCGTAGAAGCAGGTCTCGATTTCGTCGGTCCGCCCGATGACGGAGCAGTTGAACTGCCGCTCCACCTCCGCCTCGATGGCGCTGGGCATGGCGAAGACGCCGTGTCCGCGCTGTCCGAAGGCCTGGAGGAGCGCGCTGTCATCGAAGTCGCCCGCGATGACGGGGCGCAGGCCCTTGCGCTCGAACCACAGGTCCATGGAGCGGCGCGCGGAGGATTCATCCGACGGCAGCAGCACGGGTGCGCCGTCCAGGGACTGAGGGAAGTTCTCCTTCAGCTCCAGCAGCTTTCCGGCCGCGAAGAACGACACACCGCACTTGCCGAGCAAGTGGTTGAACGAGCGCACGCTCACTGGCTCCGAGCTGGGCGCGTCCGCGAGCACCACGTCCAGCTCGTGCAGGGCCAGCGAGGCGAGCAGCTGGGGCAAGGGCCCTTCACGGCAGATGATGCGAAGTGACGGCCCCGCTTCGAGCGCGGGCTTCAGGAGCTGCTCGGCCACCAGCTTGGGGATGACGTCGACCACGCCAACGTTGAGCCTCAGTTGTTGTCCGGGCGGCAGGCCCGAGACGACGTTCTTCAGCTCGTTGCCCAAGCGGAAGATTTCGTCCGCGTAGCGCATCACCGTGCGGCCCACGTCGGTGAGCACCAGCTTGCGTCCCTGGCGCTCGAACAGCTTGTGGCCCAGCGACTCCTCCAGGAGCTTGAGCTGGCTGCTGATGGTGGGCTGCGCGAGGTGCAACTCCTCGCCCGCCTTGGCGATGCTGCCCGCCCTCGCAACCGTCCAGAAGTACAGGAGGTGATGGTAGTTGAGCCAGCTCATATCCATAGAGATAGCCGAAGTGTTGCCGTTAAACTATCTGATTTTCTTATGAGGCCCCGACCTTTAATTTCCGCTGCGTCGCGCCGTCGTGTGGGCGCGCCCAACCGGAGGAGGTCCATGGAAACCATCAGCCTGAACGTGTCCTTTGAATCCCCTGAGCTCGTGGTTGCGGCCGAGGTCGTTGAAGCGCGCGTCCGTGGGCACCTGGAGCTGGTGCGGCGGTTGGCGTGGAAATACCGGTGGACCGGCCTGTCGATGGAAGAGCTGGTGGCGGAAGGCAATGTCGGGTTGATGGAGGCCGCGGGACGTTTCGAGGAACGTGGGGTGCCGTTCGCGGCGTACGCCAACCAGTGGATTCGTGCGCGCATCCGCGCCTACGTGGGGCGCAACTGGAGCATGGCGGGCGGCCGGGCGCCGTGGGTGGTGTTCCAGCTCCGCCGGGAGCGGGCGCGGCTGGAGGCCCGGTGGGGGGAGGGCCACCCGGAGGTGGAGAAGCGCCTGGCCGAGGCCCTGGGCAAGCGCGAGGACGAGGTGGCCCGCGCCATGGAGGCGCTGTCCCGGGACGTGTCTCTGGACGCGCCGGTGTCGCCGGACTCGGAGTCCACGCGGCTGGAGGGGCTGATGGCGGACGCGGACTCGCAGGAGGAACTGGTGGACCGGGCGCAGTGGGCGCGGCGGCTCCGGGCCAGCGTGGACGAGGCCTGGCCGGAGCTGGACGCCCGGGAGCGGGCGCTGGTGGAGGAGCGGATGCTGGCGGAGGACGGGGTGAGCGCGGAGCTGCTGGCGCGCCGCTTCGGGGTGACGGCGGTGCGCATCCGGCAGATCGAACAGGGTCTGCGGGTGAAGCTCCGCCACAGGCTGACGGCGGGTCTCACGTCCTGGGACGGAGAGGCGATGTCCCTGGCGGCCTGACGCCTGTCCGCCCGGATGGCGGAGAATGCTGTTGACGGAGGAGGGAGGGGCTCGCTATGAAGGCGCCGTTCCGCGCGGTGCCCCTTACGCCCAGGTAGCTCAGTCGGTAGAGCAGGGGATTGAAAATCCCCGTGTCGGTGGTTCGATTCCGCCCCTGGGCACTTTCGCGGAGATGAAGGCCTCTGGACCCCAAGTCCAGAGGCCTTTTTCGTTTCAGGCGCCCTGCGTTCCCGGGCCTGCTCGCG
The DNA here is from genome assembly GCA_046520405.1 of Myxococcus sp. 1LA. Classification (GTDB taxonomy): domain Bacteria; phylum Myxococcota; class Myxococcia; order Myxococcales; family Myxococcaceae; genus Myxococcus. Next base: position 1,973 of record JBKGHI010000239.1, on the reverse strand, counting down.
GGGACGGCGGCCATGCAGCCCAGGAGGGCGTCCAGTCCGCGTGGCGCCGTGGAAAGGTGCGGGCACGACCTGTCAAGTGGGGCTAGTTTTCCCAGATGTCCGACGTAGCGACAGTGGATGCCCGCTCCGCGCTGGAGAAGTGGTTGACGGATGCCCTGCTCCGCGAGGAGGCGGGCGAGGGCCTCTACGAACAGGGCGCGGACCTGCTCGCCCGGAAGCGGGTGCGGACTGTCCAGACCCGCGGTGACGTCGTCGAAGGCACTGTCGCCGCGGGGAAGCAGGGGCCGTACTCGGTGCGACTCTCGGCGAGCGGCGAGGAGGAGGTCTTCTCCTGCGAGTGCGTTGACTTCGCGCAGGTGTTGTTCTGCAAGCACCTCGTGGCGGTGGGGCTCGCCTGGCTGCGCCAGTCCGCCGAGTCGCCCGCCGCCGGGCGTCCCTCCACCGCCGCCGCGCTGCGTGCCTGGATGGAGGCGCACCAGGTCGCGCACGCGGGGCTGACCCCCATCAGCGCGCTCAACCCGCACCTGCCCGGTGAGCTCCTGCGGCATGGCGCGCTCCAGCGCCAGTCGAGCACCTCCGTGTGGACCGTCCTGGCGACCGATGCGCTCAGGCGGAGCTTCAACGCCCACCACAGAGCCCTGCTGGAAGACGCGGCCTGGAACTACCTGAACCGGGAGGCGGAGCGGGTGCGGCGAGGCGTGGAGCGGGAGCAGGACGCGGCGCCACGTCCGCCGCCCACGGACCCTCGGTTGAAGCCGCTGATGGAGGCGCTTGTCCGGGAGCGTGAGCGCCTCCGCGCGCGGGTGCCACCTCGCGTGCTGGAGTCTCCGCCGGCCATCCTCCTCCGGGAGCGTCCCGCGCGGCTGCTCGTGTCGGAGGCCGCCGCGCCGAAGGTCGCCCACGTGCTCTCCGATATCCAGTTTGGAGGGGTCGTCCTGGAGCTCCATGCGCTGCTGGATGGCGGGGCGGGGGTCCAGTGTCGATGCACACGCGACGGCACCGGCGCCTGCGTCCACGCGCTCACGGCGCTGGATGCGGTCCTGGACTCGCTCACCCAGGAGTCCGAGGCGGCGCGCAACGCGCGCCTGGCGGAGCTGCTGTACGACGTCCCCGGGCAGCACATCCTCCAGGCGTTGGAGGTGGCCTCGCTCCCTCCACGCGAGGATGACGCGCCCGCGCTCGAGTCGCAGGTGAGCTTCCGTCTGGAGCGAGGCATCCTTCTCCCCTTCTCGCTCCGCGCCTACCTGCATCGGCCGACGAAGACGGGGAGGCTCTCCAAGGGGACCCAGGTGGGTTGGCGGGAGCGGCAAGACGCGCTCGCCCAGCTCACCGCTCCCGGAGAGCGAGAGGCGCTCGCCTTGACGGAGGCGAGCGCCTCCCTGGCGTCCTCGGGGTTCAGCTTCAACCCCGCCGCGGAGGAGGGGCACTGGGTGTTGATGCTCCAGGCGCTGCGGGCGCTGACCCAGAGCGCGCGGCTGCACCTGGCGGAGCGCCTGGACGTGCCACTCCAGGTCCGCGAAGCGCCGCTGGGCTTCCTCTTCGAGGAAGAGGGCGATGAAGGCACGCTGTGGGTGCGCCCCGCCGTCGAAGGCGCGCCTGTCCAGGTGGGGGACCTGCACCCGCCCACGTCCGCGGCGCGGACCACCCACCCATGGCTGTTGGTGGAGCGCGAGCTGCCGCGCGTCACCCTGCTCACCGTGTCGCCGGAGGCCGGCGCGTTGCTCTCGACGTTGCGCGAGGTGGGGGCGCGGCTCCCCTCCGCCACGCGGGGCGACCTGCTGACGCGCCTGTCCGGGCTGGAGGCCCGCGTGCCGCTGACGCTGCCTCCGTCCATGGAGGGAACGGAGGTCGCGCCCGAGCGCGGGCTGTGGGTCCGGCTGAGGCCCGTGGGCGAGGAGGCGCTGGAGGGCACGGTGTTGGTGCGGCCGCTCCGCGAGGGGCCATTGCTGGCGCCAGGGGAGGGCGCGCCCGTG
>JBKGHI010000238.1:0-13741 GCA_046520405.1 Myxococcus sp. 1LA | reverse complement strand
CCCACCCGGCGGCTGCGCTCCAGGCGGCGGCGCGGGAAGCACGTGCGCCATGCCGCCGTAGGGGCCGGGCTGACGGCCGTCATGCACGGTGCTCAGCCGCAGCGACATGATGGCGGCGCCCTCCAGCGACACGTCGCGGCGCTCCACCAGCTCGTGCACGGGGATGTCCACCGAACCCATCAGCTCGCTGCCGTGCGGCCCGTCCATGTACACCTGGAAGCCGACGCGCCGGTCGTCGAAGGCGTTGGCGACGGCGACGAACTCGGCGTCGTAGTCCGAGTAGATGCCGTCACGCCCCTGCGTCGTCAGGTGCATGCCATCCGGGTGGTGGACCTCGATGCGCAGCCGCGGGCGGTTCTCATACGGGATGCTCATGGCCAGGTCCTTCACCAGGTCCGTCATGCCGCGCTGCCGGACCATCTGGGTGACCCGGTTGGCCAGACGCATGAAGATGTCGTTCGACGGCCCCACCCACGTCCGGCCATCCGGCCGGCCCGGCGTCACCAGAATCGAGTGCACGACGAAGCGGTAGGGGCGCAGCTGCACCCGCTCCAACTGGTGGGTGGCGAAGCCGTCGTCCTGCCCCGTGCGCAGGGCCACGTGGTAGGCGTCCGCCGCCCCGTTCCAGTCCCGGCCCGCGATGCGCTGGTCGGCCATGGCCATGTGGCGCACGTACTCCTCCAGCGGCTGGGCCCGGCCACCCTGCCGCAGGCTCAGCGCGGCGGCGTAGCTCTGCTGCGCGCGGCCCCAGTCATGCTGCGCCTTCGCGGCGTCACCCTCGCGCGACAGCCGCTCCACTTCCTCGGTGATGAAGTGCTCGTACTCGTTGGCGATGTGCTGCGCCCACGCCGACGCGGAGGCGTCCAGCCGCAGCACCAGCTGCGCCAGCTCGTGGGCCGCGATGAAGTTGCCCTCGTGCAGGTACCGGTCCGCCTGGGCGCGCCCCTGGGTGACGATGATGTTCCGCACGCCCTCCGCTTGCGTCTTCACCTCGGGCGCCGGGGACAGTTGCAGCGCCCGGTCCATCAGCGACGCGGCGTCCGCGTACTGGCCCTGCTGCGCCTGCTGAGCGGCGGTGTCCAACTGCCCCAGCGCCACCTGGTGCGCCGCATGCGCGCGGAACGAGGCAATCTCCGCGTTGCCCGGCTCCACCGACAGGGCGAAGTCAGACTCGCCGAGCGCGCAGTTCCAATCATTCACCTGCGCGCACGTCTGTGCCCGCTGCTGCGCGTCCTGGAGCGCCTTGGTGCGGGCCGAGTCGAACTTGAGTTTGAGTTCGGGGCTCTTCGGGTCGTTGGCCAGCGCTTGCCGGTAGGACGTGTACGCGGCCTTCCAATCACCCACGGCAGCGGCGCGGTCTCCCGTCTTTTCGTGCGCGGCGCACGCATTGAGGACCACGGCTGCGATCAACCCCAGGACTGCTCGCTTCATGTCGGCAAACTCCCCTCGATGTGGCGATGGAAGATAGCCGACAGAACCCGGGGAAGCCGCTCCCCCTCCCGGGTCCGAAATGCCCCGTGTCCCTCGGATGGGGCCAGGGGGCGGGCAGGCAGGCACACCCGCTCCCACGCTCCCGCGACGGGCGCCCCCTCCCGGTGTGAGAGGAGGCGCCCGGACCGGGGACGGTGTGTCTCAGCTCGCCGGCGTCGAGGCCGGGGCCTGCGCCGGAGTGGGCGTCGCCGCCTGGGCCGCCACCTGCGTCAGCAGCCCCGTCATGCGGCGGGCGAAGCGGTTGGGGTCGGCGATGGTGCTGCCCTCGGTGAGCAGCGCCTGGTCGTGGAGCAGCTCAATCCACTCCGACACCTGGGCCGCGGCCGGGTCGCGCTCGTGCACGGCCTTCAGGTGCTCGATGACGGGGTGCTTCGGATTCACCTCGAGGATGCGCTTCACGCGCGGCGCGCCCATGCCCCGGCCGCGCTGCTGGAGCAGGCGCTCCAGGTAGGCCGGCGAGCCACCCTCGGGCACCACGAGGCACACGGGCGAATCCGTGAGGCGGTCCGACACGCGCACCTCGCGCACCGACTCCTGGAGCACGTCCTTCATCTTCGCGGTGAGCGTCTTCAGCCCTTCCGCGTGCTGCTCCTGCTCCTTCTTCTGCTCGTCCGTGGACTGGAGCTTCAGGTCCGCCTGGAGCGCGGACACCAGCGGCTTGCCCTGGAACTCGCGCAGGCCCTGCGCGGCCCACTCGTCCACCGGGTCCGTCATGTAGAGGACCTCGAAGCCGCGCTGCTTCAGCGCCTCCAGGTGGGGGCTGTCCGCCACCGCCTTCCGGGACTCGCCGTAGACGTAATAGATGGCCTCCTGGCCCTCCTTCATGCGGCCCACGTAGTCGGCCAGGGACGTCAGGCCCTCGTCGCGCGAGCTCTCGTAGCGCAGCAGGCCGCCCAGCTTGTCCTTCTGCTCCGCCTCCGTGGCCAGGCCTTCCTTCAGCACCGTGCCAAAGGCCTTCCAGAAGGTGAGGTAGTCCTCCGGCTTGTCCTTGGCCAGCTTCTCCAGCAGGTCCACGGACTTCTTCACCACGTGCTTGCGGATGGCGCGCACCACCTGCGAGTCCTGGAGCAGCTCGCGCGACACGTTCAGCGGCAAATCGTCCGAATCGATGACGCCGCGCACGAAGCGCAGCCACTGCGGCACCAGCTCCTCGCAGCGGTCCATGATGAACACGCGCTTGACGAACAGCCGCACCCCGCGCTGCTGCTGCGCGTCCAGGTCGAACGGGGGCTGCTTGGGCACGAAGAGCAGGCCGGTGAACTGGGTGTTGCCGTCCGCCTTGAAGTGCGTCCACGCCAGCGGCGCTTCCCAGTCGTGCGTCAGGTGCTTGTAGAACTCCTGGTACTGCTCGTCGGTGATTTCGGACTTCGCGCGCTGCCACAGGGCGCTCGCCTTGTTCACCACCTCCAGCGACGTCTCCGTCTTCGCGTCGTCGCCCGCGCCCGTCGTCTTGCTCACCTGGAGCTTGATGGGGTGGCCCACGTAGTCGGAGTACTGCGTAATCAGCGAGCGCAGCCGCCACTCACCCAGGAACTCCTTCTGGTCCTCCTTCAGGTGCAGGGTGATGGAGGTGCCCCGCGCGGCGCGCTCGGCGGGCTCCACCGTGAAGGAGCCCTTGGCCTCCGACGTCCACCGCCAGGCGGCCTGGTCCTTCCCCGCGGCGCGGCTGACCACCTCCACGCGGTCCGCCACCAGATAGGCGCTGTAGAAGCCCACGCCGAACTGGCCGATGAGCTGCATGTCCTTCTGCTGGCCCTTCTGCGCCAGCGCCTCGATGAACTCACGCGAGCCGGAGTGGGCGATGGTGCCCAGGTTCTTCACCAACTCGTCATGCGTCATGCCGATGCCGGTGTCCTCGATGGTGAGGGTGCCCTTCGCCTCGTCGGGGATGAGGCGAAGCTCCAGGGCCGGCTCGTCCGCCAGCAGCTCCGGCTCCGTGATGGCGCGGAACCGGAGCTTGTCGAGCGCGTCGGACGCGTTGGACACCAGCTCGCGGAGAAAAATCTCCTTGTGGCTGTAGAGCGAATTGATGACCAGGCTGAGGAGCTGGTTGATTTCCGCCTGGAAGGCGTGGGTCTCCCGCTGAGGAGCGTTTTCGACGGTCATGGTGAAAAGGGCCTCCGGGGCGCCCGGAGGGGGCGCCAGCGTCGCTTTCCCTTAACCATGGAAACCGGCTTGTCGAGCCCGGACCGTCCGCCCGCCCGCTCAGGGCCGGGTGTGCTGGTGGTCCACGCCGAAGTTGTTGTCCCAGTACGTCTGGCCGCCCACCTCGTAGCGCACGGCGAAGAGCACCACGTTGCCGGGCAGGGCGGGGATGTGGGCCTGCCAGCGCTCCACGCCCTGGACGTTGGGGCTGGAGATGTAGGCGTACCCGGAGGTGTAGCCGGAGACGTAGGACGCGGGCGCCTCGTGGGTGGTGGCCCAGCCGTCGGTGGAGTACACCACCGTCACGTTCTTGGCGTAGTCCAGGTTCTTCACGTCGATGCTGACGTCCAGGTCGCCGTTGTCCCGCCAGAAGCTGGCAGCCACCAGCACGGGGTTGTAGGGCTGGTACGGCCCGTCACCGCGGCCCACGCGGTGGTGGTTGAACTGGTTGGTGTCCCAGTACGTCTGGCCCGCCACGGTGTACCTGGCCACGAACTCCAGGTCGCGCGAGGGTTGCGGGTCCACGCCCCAGCTGGCGTACATGCGCGTCACCTTCCAGATTTCACGGCCGGAGAGCCCGCTGCCCGCGGGCCCCACGTAGTACGCGGCCAGGTCCGCCCAGGTGCCGTCCGGCTGCTTCAGGCTGACGGAGACCTCCTTGTGGTACGCGAGGTTCTGCACCAGCAGGGTGATGGAGACGTCCTGCCACGACTGGCCGTACCGCGAGCTGACCGTGCTGACCGCCTTCTGGACCAGGATTTCCTCACCGGCCTGGGCCGGGGTGGCCACGAAGCCCAGGGCCAGCGCGGCGAGCGCGCCCAGCAGGGCCTGCCAGCGGAAGGGGGACACGACAGGGGGGCGGGGGGTGGGCGTCATGGGGGACTCGAGGATGGACGCCTGGGACATCCAGGCGCGCGCATGGTGGCACACGCCCCTGACTTCGGGGTGCGCTTGAATGGCGGGGAAATGTCGGACGTTGGGTTTTCGAGTGTGCGGAGCACTGGGAGGGTGGGCCCGGGTTGGAGTAGGGAAGGGGGCATGAACCGTACCCTCCTGTCCCTGCTCGGCGCGGCGCTGCTGTCGGGCGCCGCCACCGCCGCGGAGAAGACGCCCCCCACGCGTTTCCCGGATGCCGCGGAGCTCCAGCGCCAGACGGCGCGCTTCGCCCCGGTGGAGCTCCGGGTGGACCTGAAGGCGCTGCCGGACACCGAGCGCCAGGCCCTGGCCCGCATCGTCCAGGCCTCGAAGCTGATGGACACGCTCTTCCTGCGTCAGCGGTGGGCGGGCAACGAGCCGCTGCTGTTGGACCTGGTGAAGGACGAGTCCCCGCTGGGCCGCGCGCGGCTGCAGGCGTTCCTGTTGGACAAGGGGCCGTGGAGCAGCCTCGACGAGGCGCGGCCCTTCATCCCCGGTGTGCCGGCCAAGCCCGCGTCCGCCAACTTCTACCCGGCCGGCGCCACCCAGGCGCAGGTGGAGGCGTGGGTGAAGGCCCTGCCGGAGGCGCAGCAGAAGGAGGCCACGGGCTTCTACACCACCATCCGCCGCGGCACGGATGGCCGCTTCATCGCCGTGCCCTACAGCGTGGAGTACCAGGGCGAGCTGGCGCAGGCCGCGGCGCTCCTTCGCGAGGCCGCCGCGCTCACGAAGCAGCCCACGCTGAAGGCGTTCCTCACCTCGCGGGCGGACGCGTTCCTGTCCAACGACTACTACGCCAGCGAGGTGGCGTGGATGGAACTGGACGCGAGCATCGAGCCCACCATCGGGCCCTACGAGGTCTACGAGGACGAGTGGTTCAACTACAAGGCCGCCTTCGAGGCCTTCGTGGGCCTGCGCGACGACGCGGAGACGCAGAAGCTGGCGAAGTTCAGCGGCCAGCTCCAGGGCCTGGAGGACAACCTCCCCATCGACCCGAAGCTGCGCAACGCGAAGCTGGGCGCGCTGGCGCCCATCCGCGTCATCAACAGCCTGTTCTCCTCCGGTGACGGCAACCGGGGCGTGCAGACGGCCGCCTTCAACCTGCCCAACGACGAGCGGGTGTCGGAGAAGATGGGCTCCAAGCGCGTGATGCTGAAGAACGTGCAGGAGGCCAAGTTCGAGCGCGTGCTGCTGCCCATCGCCAAGGTGGCGCTCACCCCGGCGGACCAGAAGGACGTGTCCTTCGATGCCTTCTTCACCCACATCCTGATGCACGAGCTGATGCACGGCCTGGGACCCAGCAACATCACCGTGGGCGGCAAGGCCACCACCGTGCGCAAGGAACTCCAATCGGCCTCCAGCGCCATCGAGGAGGCCAAGGCGGACATCTCCGGCCTGTGGGCGCTCCAGCGCCTGGTGGACACCGGCGTCATCGACAAGTCGCTGGAGCGGACCATGTACACCACGTTCCTGGCCTCCGCGTTCCGCTCCATCCGCTTCGGCGTGGATGAGGCGCATGGCAAGGGCATCGCCGTGCAGCTCAACTCCTTCCTGGACACCGGCGCGGTGAAGGTGAACGCGGACGGCACCTTCTCCGTGGTGCCGGCGAAGATGAAGCAGGCCGTCACCTCGCTGACGAAGCAGCTCATGGAGATTCAGGGCCGCGGCGACCGCAAGGCCGCCGAGGCGCTGCTGGCGAAGCAGGGCGTGGTGCGTCCCCCGGTCCAGCGCGTGCTGGAGCGCCTCAAGGACGTGCCGGTGGACATCGCGCCCCGCTACGTCACCGCGGAAGAGCTGGTACGCGACGTGAAGAAGTAGCCGCCGGCTCACGGCCCTGTCCCGCCGCCTGGGCATTTCCCATGCGCGGCGGGCCGGGGATGGCCAGAAAGCAGGAGAGATGGAGACTTCCGCCCGCCAACTCCGTCCAGCACCGCACACTGTCTGGGGCGTCGTCATCGCGCTCGTCGTCATGGGTGCCTGGGCTGGGCACCTGGCCTGGGCGCTGACGCGGGCGGAGCTGCCGTGGGTGGAGCCGCTCACCTGGCTGCACGTCGCCCTCCAGGCCTGGCTGTGCACGGGCCTCTTCATCACCGGCCACGACGCCATGCACGGCACGGTGTCCCGCTGGCGCTGGGTGAACGAGGCCGTGGGCACGGTCGCCTGCTTCCTCTTCGCGGGCCTGTCCTACCGGCGGCTGGTGGTGAATCACCGTGCCCACCATGCCCACCCCACGAGCGAGGAGGACCCCGACTTTTCCAGCCACAGCCAGTCCTTCTGGCCCTGGCTGGGGACCTTCATGGCCCGCTACACGACGTTGCCCCAGATTGGGGTGATGGCGGCCAAGTTCAACGTGCTGCTCTTCCTGGGCATCTCCCAGCCGCACATCCTCGTCTTCTGGGTGCTGCCCTCGGTGCTGGGCACCTTGCAGCTCTTCTACTTCGGCACCTACCTGCCGCACCGGCGCCCGGAGACGCCGGACATGGCTCCGCACCACGCGCGCACGCTGCCGCGCAACCACCTGTGGGCCCTGCTGTCGTGCTTCTTCTTCGGCTACCACTGGGAGCACCACGAGTCCCCGGGCACGCCCTGGTGGCGGCTGTGGCGCTTGAAGGACGCCCGCGCCCGCGAGGCCGCGCTGGCGCAGGGCGCCGGGACGCTCCCGGGACAAGAAGGCACCGCCCGGTAACGCTCGGACGGCCCGGGCCGTTATACAGGGACCATGCGCGACAAGCCGCCCGCCGAGCCCCCCAGCTCCGAAGTCACCCCCGAGCAGACGTACCTTCGGCGGCGCGAGCTGCTGAAGAACGCGGGCCTCTTCGCGGGCACGGCCGTCGCCGTCGCCGGAGGGCTGCACTTGCTGGGCCGCAAGCAGACGCGCCCCATGGACCGCTTCGTGCCGGACGCGGGGCTGGTGGAGTGGCCGGTGGTGAAGGCGAAGGGCCCCTTCGACACGGACGAGCCGCCCACGCCCTACGAGGACGTCACCACCTACAACAACTTCTACGAGTTCGGCTTCGACAAGAACGACCCGGCCCGCTTCGCGCACACGCTCAAGCCGAAGCCGTGGAGCGTCGTCATCGACGGCGAGGTGCACAAGCCGCAGACGGTGGACGTGGAGCAGCTCACGTCCTGGTTCTCCCTGGAGGAGCGCGTCTACCGCATGCGCTGCGTGGAGGCCTGGTCCATGGTGATTCCGTGGCTGGGCTTCCCGCTGGCGGCGCTGCTCCAGCGCGTGGAGCCCACCAGCCACGCGAAGTACGTCGCCTTCACCACGCTGATGGACCCGGAGCAGATGCCGGGCCAGCGCCGCGCCCTGCTGGACTGGCCGTACACGGAAGGCCTGCGCCTGGACGAGGCGATGAACCCGCTCACGCTGCTGGCCACGGGGCTCTACGGCCGGCAGTTGCCCAACCAGAATGGCGCGCCGCTGCGGCTCGTGGTGCCGTGGAAATACGGGTTCAAGGGCATCAAGTCCATTGTCCGCATCCGCCTCACGCGGGAGGAGCCCATGACGACGTGGCGGCTGGCCGCGCCGCGCGAGTATGGCTTCTACGCCAACGTGAATCCCGCCGTGCCGCACCCGCGCTGGAGCCAGGCCAGCGAGCGCCGCATCGGTGACTTCAAGCGCCGCTCCACGCTGCCCTTCAACGGCTACGCGGAGCAGGTGGCGCACCTCTACACCGGCATGGACCTGCGCCGGTTCTACTGAGCCTCCACACCATGGCCTCGTCTCCGTATCCCTGGCTCAACCCCGCGCTCGTGGTGGGCGGCCTGTTCCCGTTGCTGACGCTCGCCGTGCAGGGGCCGCGGGGGGAGCTGGGGCCCAACGCGATTGAAGCCGCGCTTCACCAGACGGGCCTCCTGGCGTTGGTGCTGCTGATCGCGTCGTTGGCGTGCACGCCGCTGCGGCTGGTGGCGGGGTGGACGTGGCCCGCGCGCGTGCGGCGCACGTTGGGGCTGCTGGCCTTCACCTACGTGGTGGCGCACTTCGGGGTGTACGCGGTGCTGGACCAGGGGCTGGCGTGGGGCACGTTGTGGGCGGACGTCACCGAGCGCCCTTCATCACCGTGGGCTTCGCCGCGCTGGTGCTGCTGGTGCCGCTGGCCGTGACGTCCACGAATCGCTGGGTGCGGCGGCTGGGCTTTCCGCGCTGGCAGCGCCTGCACCGGCTGGCCTACCTGGCCGCGGCGCTGGGCGTGGTGCACTTCGTGTGGCGCGTGAAGAAGGACCTCACCGAACCGCTCATCTACGGCGCGGTGCTGGCGGTGCTGCTGGCCATCCGCGTGGGCGAGGCGATGCGAAAACGCGGGCCCGCGCCGCTGCGGCGGCCCGGAACCCGGCGTGAGTGAGGCGGCGCCCAGGGGCGCGGTGCGCTACTTGCGCGGCAGCGGGAGGATGGTGTCCACCAGCGTCATGAGCTGCGCGCAGCTCACCGGCTTGCGGACGAAGGCGCTGATGCCCGCCTTCTGACCCAGGGCGCGCACCTCCGCCACGTTCGGGTCGCCCGTCATCATCAGGATGGGCACCTTGGCCAGACGCGGATTGGCGCTGGCGCGAATCTGCGCGGCGAAGTCCGCGCCGTTCATCCCATCCATGTGGAAGTCCGTGAGGACCAGGTCCACCGGCTCCGCCTCCGACACCTTCAGGCCTTCCTCGGCGGACTCCGCTTCGAGGAACTCGAAGTTGCGAGCCATGAGGTAGATTTTCAGCAGCGTGCGGATGGAGCGGCTGTCATCCACCAGCAACACGCGCTGCGGAGCCGTGCCCGCGACGGGGCGCGCCCCGAGGGGACGGGTCGTCTCCGTCGTCGTGGTGCGGAGCGGGAGGGGCTCGGGGAGGGTTCCGGCCTTCATCGGATCATCAACCTCAAGTGTGGGCAGTTCCCCGGGGAACACTTGGCATGTTGGCGGATGGAGCGCCCGAAGTCAAAGCACCGCCACTCAGGGAACTTCCAATACGAAAGCCTGACTTTCCACAGCAGGAAGCCCCAGTCCAGACGCGAGGGCGGGTGCCAGTTCATTGGGCACACGCCATGTCTGCCCACTGGGTTGGATCAGCACCACCGCGTAGCGACCTCGGGGCAGCTCACGCAGCAACACAGGGTTCGTTGGCACCCGGGCATCAAGGGCCTGGGGTCGTACCGCCACCACCAGCTCCGGAACGACGGCGCCCTCCATGCGTGGATTGCCATTCTCATCCGTCAGCGCGGCGATGAGCGTGTCTGGCACCAGGCCCGCGGCGAGCACGACGACATCCGGCTGGCCGTCCTGCGTCCCGTCGGCGTGGGCGTAGTCCACGCCGGTGTCATCCGGGACGCCATCCCGGTCCAGGTCGTTCTCGTCCACCAGGTTGCTGGGGTCGTCCGCCAGCTTGCGCACCACCACGCGCGGCCAGAGGTCGGGGACGCCGTCCTGGTTGGCGTCGTCGGGGACACCGTCGTTGTCAGCGTCCACGTAGCTGACCGCGAAGCCGTCTGGCCGCTGGTCCACCACGCCGTCATGGTGGGTCAGCGGCTGGAGGCGCAGTTGCTTGGGCGCGCTGCCCAGCTGCCCGTCGCCCTGCACCACCTGGAACGTGGGCCGGTCTCTCACCACGCGCGCCGTGTCAGCGAAGCTCACCGCCACGCCGCTGACGGGCTGGGGCTGGCCGTCCGCGTTCGCGACGACTTCCAGCGTGAGCGGCCCGCCGGTGGCGTCCAGCGCCGCGCCGCCCACGTCACCCGCGTTGGGCTCGTTGGTGACGCCGTACCAGGGGTTGAAGTCGGAGCGGCGGCAGCCCGCGCTGGCGTCCGTCGCGCAGCCGTCCGCGTCGATGAAGCCCCGGAGCATGTAGCGGCCCGCGGGCACCAGGCTGAAGCTGAAGGGCGCGACGAAGGGCCCGGGCGTGTCACTGGTCAGCGCCGGGCCGAAGAGCTGCGCGGCGGAGACGACGGTGAAGGTGATGGGGCGCCCGGTGCCTTGCGGCGGTGGCGGGCGGTCCGCGTCGTAGAGGAACACGATGGCATTGCCACGCGCGCGTGACTGGACCACCAGGTTGCCTTCGATGCGCGCCGTGCGCGTGTTCTGCCGCACGTCGGCGGTGGGCACCACGGGGGGCGAGTCGCAGCCCAGGCCGAGGACGGACGCGAGGACGAGGCCACCTGCGGCCCGCTTCCAGGAGGACAGGGTGGGGCGGCTCATGGAGTCACCGTCAGGGTCGCGTAGACGCGCCGCTCGATGCGATTGCCGAAGGGATGCTGGGAGTGCGCGCCGCCCAGGTGGCTGCCCACCAGCGCGACGGTGACGGTGTCCTTGACGGCCGTGTAGCCCACGCGCGCGTTCACCACGGTGTAGGCGCGCAGCGGGTTGGACACCAGGTCGATGCGCGTGGGGTCCGCGGCGGCGGGCTCGCGCTCAATCCACGTGGAGGCGGACGTGTAGGCCGCGTCCACGCCGAACTCCAGGTCCGCGCGCGAGCGGTAGGTGAGGCCGCCGTACAGCCGGAACTGCGGCGCCTGGTTGCACGGGCCGCACTCGGCCTCCGCCTCGCGGTCCGACGTCACGTCCTGCAGCGACGCGCTCAACTTCAGACCCAGGCCGTCCACCGGCGCCAGCGTGATGCCGGCCTCGGCGCCGCGCGCGGTGTAGACGGCATCCTCGTTCATGAAGGACGAGCTGCCCAGCAGGTACGAACCGGTGCCCGGGTCATACGACTGGCCCGGCGGCAGCCGCGTCACGCCAGACAGGCCGATGAGGTCCCGCACCGTGTTCTGGTACACGGCCACGTCCACGTCGATGCCCAGCTCCGGGGACTCGCCGCGCCAGCCCAGCTCGAAGGCGGTGAGGCGCTCGGGGCGCAGTTGCTGGTTGCCGGTGGTGAGCGTGCTGACGCCGTTGATGCCCGGCACGGGCACCGTGAGCTGCGTGTAGCTCTCCAGGAAGGTGGGCTCGCGGAAGGCGGAGGCCGCGCTGGCGCGGAAGGCGTGGTTCTCGAAGGGCTTGAACAGCGCGGAGATGCGCGGCGAGTGCGCCAGGCCCGGGCTGCCCTGGTTGAGCAGCGGGTGCCGGTCCACGCGGTAGCTGGCCACCAGCGCCAGCGGCTCCACGATGCGCCACTCATCCTGCACGAAGAAGGCGGCGTGCACCTGCTCGCGCAGCGGGCCCAGGTAGTCACCCCAGTCCACGCGCTTGAGGCGGCCCTCCACGCCGATGTTGAGCTGGTGCGTGCCGCCCAGCTCGAACTCGCGCGCGAAGAGCAGCTCCGCGTTGAAGAGGTTGGAGCTGAGCGCCGTCACCAGCGAGCGCTGGCCGGTGGCCTCGTACTGGGGGCCCGCGTCGCTGGAGATGTGGTTCCAGAACGTCTTCAGCTTCAGCGGCCCCAGCTCCACGTCGCCCTTGGCGAAGGCGTTGAGGCCGTCGATGAAGTAGTTGCGCAGCAGGCCCGGCGGATAGATTTCCGTGGTGAAGCGATTCACGCCGCCGGACAGGCCCACCTGCCGGCCCTCCGCGAAGGTGTAGACGGTGGACAGCGAGGCGCGCGCGCCCCGGGCGCCCAGGTCCGGGTCGGGCCCGCGCAGCGTCACGTCCGGCAAATCACTGGCGTAGTCGCGGCTCCACTTGTCCGTCTGCGAATAGCCCGCCGCCGCGCGGTAGCGCAGCGCGCCCGAGCCGCCATGGCTGACGAAGGAGCCCGCGGCGGTGTTGCCGGTGCCGCCGGTGACGTTGAACTGCGCGCGCGGGCCGGTGCCGGGCGCGCGGGTGATGATGTTGACCACGCCGAGCATGGCGTTGGCGCCGTACAGCGCGCTGCCCGGGCCGCGGATGACCTCGATGCGCTCAATCTCCTCCAGGCCAATGGGGATGGAGGACCAGATGGTGAGGCCGAGGAAGTCCTGGTACTCGGTGCGGCCGTCCACCAGCACCAGCACCTTGTTGGCGATGCGCTGGTTGAAGCCGCGCAGCGACACGTTGGCGCTGCCCACGCCCAGGGCCATGACGTCCGCGCCCGGTACGCGCCGCAGCAGCTCCGGCAGCGAGGTGGCGCCCGACAGGCGGATGTCCTCGGCGGTGATGACGGTGGTGGCGTTGGGCGCCTCCAGCGAGGACTGCGCGCGGCGGCTCGCCGTCACCACGCGCTCCTCGTAGGGCACCGCGCCCAGGTCCGCGCCGCCGGCCGCGTCGTCCGTGCTGGCGGGCGCGACGCCGGTGGGCGTCAGGCCGGGGATGGTGGCGGTGCCCACGGGCATGGACTCGGCCCGCTCCGATGGCCTTCTCCAGCCGCTCCAGCAGGGCGCTGAGCTGCTGCTGGGACTGCATGCCCGCCGGAGGCGGCGGCATGGCAGCCCTGACGGCTCCTGCGCGGTGGCCTGCGCCTCCTCCGCCTTCAGCTTCTCCTCCAGCGCGGCCACGATGGGCAGCACCGTCGCCGCGTCCGGCGGGTTGCTGGCGAGGTAGCGCTGGTACACCTCCAGCGCCTCCTGCGGCCGCGCCGAGTCCTGGTAGGCGCGGGCGATGTTGAAGAGGACGTTGGGGTGCGGCTTGATGGCGTAGGCGGCTTCGAGCTCCGCGATGCCCGCGTCGAACTGCTTCTGGGCGATGAGGCTCATGCCGCTGCGGAAGTGGCGCCGGGCCTCGAGGCGGGCGTCCGCCAGGGCCTCCCCCGCGCACAGACACAGCGCGAGGAGTCCCGCTCGTTTGAAGGCTGTCAGGGTTTTCACTAGTACGGGTCGTCCTTGTAGGGCGACGAGTCTGGGGCCTTTCCAGGCCGCGTGCTCGCCTTCTTCTTGGGCACCAGCTTCTGCGTGAAGCGCTCCTCGGGGCCCGCGCCCTTGGCGACGGCGCGGGCGCGCTGGTAGCCGTCCAGGGTGAAGGTCAGCGCCGCTTCCGCCACGCCGCCCTCTCCCGGAGCCACCTCGAGGTTCAGGGGCGTCTCGCCCAGATCCTTGCCCTGGTACGTCACGCGCGCGCCCATGGGCTCGCTGACGATGAGGAAGCGCACCGGCTCCACGGCGGCCCGCTTCAGCGGCGCCAGGGCCAGCTCCTCGTCGGAATCACCCGCCGCGGACTCGTCCGGCGGCTTCGCGGCCACCGCGGCTTCGGGCGTGTTGGCTTCGGGCACCGCCCGGGCAGTGGGGTACGGCGGGGGCGCCACGGGGACGTCTTCGACCGCCGGGGGCTTCATCGCCACGACCAGGGCCGCGCCCAGGCCCACC
>JBKGHI010000237.1:0-13765 GCA_046520405.1 Myxococcus sp. 1LA | reverse complement strand
GTCCTGGCACTGCCGCAGCCTGCGCGACAGCGCCGGGGGGAAACCGGTGGACTCATCCAGGAGCCGCGCCAGCGCGCGCCGGGCCCGGGGGCGTGTCCACGGCTGGCGCCGCGGCCAGGTCCGACGCCGCGCGGGACAACGACAGGTAGGGCCCCTCGCGCCATGAGGGCAGCTCGCCGCTCACCGCCAGGGCGAAGGCCTCGTGGAAGAGGCGGTCCTCGCTGGACTGGGGACACGCCCACCACAGGAGCTGGTGCGCCAGCTCGTGCCGGAGCGCCAGCCGCAGCCGCGCATCCAGCACGCCCGGCGTGTTCTGCCGCAGCGCCACCAGCCCCGGGCGTCCCTGGCCGTTGCGCTGGGGCGTCAGCGCCGCGCCCTTCTGGAGGACGATGGAGGCCGGAGGCTTCACCGGCGCGCCTCCCGCCTCCTGGACGTAGCGCGTCTCCAGCGCCTTCCAGGCCCCCTCCGCCTCGCGGCGCAGCTCCGCCTCGGGCGTCACGTCGCCGCGGGTGACGAAGGTGGGGGTGGCCGCGAGCAGCACGGCCACCGTGACGGCCAACCCCATGGACTACAGGTCGCCCTGGCGCTTCTTGGAGGGCACCACCTTCAGCGAGTCCGCGGCCGTCCGCCCGTGGATGCTGGCGGCGTACATGTCCTCGATGTGCGCGGGCGGCGCGGAGAAGGTGCCGGCGAACTGCGCGCGCAGCACGTAGCCCACGGTGCGCGGGCTGTTGCTCCACCACGCCGGCTCCTCGAAGAAGAAGGTCGCCCGCTCCGGGTTGAGCACGCGCCGCTTGAGCGCCTCGGGCACCAGCGGCAGCGAGTGCGGCGGCCCGCGGAAGGCCTTGTCCTCCTGGAGCGGCACGAAGCCCGCGGGCACCGCGTCCTCCACCACGTAGTACGCCGAGCGCACGCGGTTGTCGCCGCGCGCGTCCAGCGTCAGCTCCACGTAGACCTCCTCGCCCTGGGACACGGTGTCACCGGCGCCCAGCTGCACCTTCCCGCCCTCGCGCAGCACGTAGTAGGCGCGCTGGATGGACATGCCCTCCGCCTTCGGCTGCACGGCGGACAGCGGGGTGCGCGTGGTGGCGCGCAGCGTGGCCACGCCGTCGAACCCGCCCACGTCCACGGTGCGGGTGCCCGGCTCCAGCACCGCCACCAGGCCCAGGCCGCGCGGGGCGAACTTCACCGGCGACTTCAGGCCCTTCACCTCGGGCGCCTTCATGCCCTGCATCGCCTTGGCGTCGCGCTCCAGCAGCCACAGCGAGTGCAGCAGCGCGGTGCTCCGGTCGAAGGTGGACAGGTCCGGCTCGGACAGCAGCTCCAGGATGCGGCGGCGCGCGCGGGTGATGTCCAGCGTGCCGAACGAGGCCGCGTGCGCGGCGATGGCCGTCATGCCCACGCGCCGCAGCGGGAAGCGGAAGAAGGCCTCGGACTGCTCCAGCGGCTGGCCTGGATTCAACGAGGCCAGCGTGGCGTAGCCCTGCGCGCTGCGCGACACCAGCGCGTTGATTTGGGACTGGAGCGCGGGCTCCTTCATGACGCCCGCCTTCTCCGCCGCCAGCACCGCCAGGGCCAGCGGGTACAAGTCACCGCCCTCCGCGCCCTGCACCAGCGCCCGCACGCGCGCGGCCTGCTTGGGGCCCTCCAGCCGCGCCAGCACGTAGGCGCGGGTGGCGTCGTACTCGGGCGGCAGGCCCTCCTGCGCCCCAGCCAGCGAGCGCTCTCCACGATGCGCGGGTCGGCGCTGTCCACCAGCCCCGCCTCGGCCGCGTAGGCCAGGCCGTCCAGCGCGATGAGCGTCAGCGGCAGGCTCGGCGTCTCATAGCCACCGAACCAGGTGAAGCCGCCGCCCTTCACCGACAGGTCGAGGATGCGCGCGGTGCCCTGCACGGAGCGGCTGCGCGCCTCCGCCAGCAGCGCCTGCGTGTCCGTGTCCAGCTTCGCCAGCGCGCCCGCCTTCTGGAGCACCTGGTACACCGCCACGTTGGGCACGGTGGTGGACACGAGCTGCTCCAGGCAGCCGTAGGGGTACGTGAGCAGCTCGCGCACGTTGGACAGCGCCGCGTCCACGATGGACGGCTGGAGCACCAGCTCCACGCGCGCCAGCGTCGCCTCCTTGGGCGCGGGCACCTCCAGCGCGCCGCCGCCCCAGGCGCTCACCTTCACCTCGTCCTCCACCGCCGCCGGCCCCACGTCGAAGCGCTTGAGGTCCTTCAGCGGGTCCTTGCCACCGGACACATTCACGGTGAGCTGCGCGGCGCCGGTGGACGCGGCCTTCAGCGTCAGCGGCACCACCTGCTCACCACCCTTGGCCAGCTCCACCTTGTGCTCGAACTGGTCCGCCTTCAGCGCGCCCAGCGACGCCAGCTTCACGTCCAGAAGCTGGCTGGCCGGCGACTTCTCCCCGGCCGACAGGCGCACGGAGGCGAGCGCCTCGTCACCCTCGCGGAGGAACTGCGGCAGCGCGGCGTAGAGGTTGAGGCCGCCGCGCGTGGCGAACTCGGAGGTGCCCTCGCCGAAGCGGCCAGAGGTGTCCGCCGCCACCGCCGTCACCACCCACAGCGTCTGGTTGGAGGGCAGCTTGAAGCGCACCGTGGCGCGGCCGTCCCGGTCCGTCACCACCGCCGGGTCCCAGTGCGCGGTGTCGCGCTCCAGGTCCTTCGTCTGGCGGCTGGGCGGCTTGATGGAGGCGAAGGCGTGGTCCGGCAGGCCCGCCATCTTCCGCGCCAGCGCCTCGCCATAGCCGTAGCCCTGGAACTCCGACGAGAAGAAGTTGGACACGTTGTTGCGCGCCGGCGGGTAGAAGAAGTCCAGCACCTTGGGCCGGAACTCGCTCTGGATGGCGTAGACGGCCTTGTCCACCACGCCCACGGAGAGCTGCGCCACCACGCCACGGCCCTCGTGGTCCACCACGCGCACGTCGATGCTCTGCTCGGTGAGCGGCGTGGCCTCCGCGCGGCGGGGCTGCAGCTCCACCGTGAGGGTGCGCTCACGCGGAATCACGCGGAAGGCCACCGTGCGCTCCTCCCAGCGGCCCGTGGCCGTGGGGTACGCGACGGACGCGTACACCGCGCTGCCGAAGCGCTTCTCCACGTTGAAGCTGTGCACCAGCGTGCGGCCGGTCAGCTCCACCACCTGCGTGTCGTAGAGCGACGCGCCCGACAGCGTCACCCACACCGGGCCCGCGTCACGGCCGCCCGAACCCCAACTGTCCGGCATCAGCGCCACCAGCTTGGCGGTGTCGCCCGGCGCCAGCGTCCCGGACAGCGAGGCCAGCGTCAGGTTGGGCACGCGCGCCACCGGCTCGTCCGCGCCGCCGATGACGAGCAGCGACTCCTCGCCCTGCCACGTCTCCCCGTTCTTGTCCTTCACCACCACGCGCGCCAGCACGGCGCCCACGTCCGAGGTGGGGACCTTCTCGCGGTGCGTGCCATCCGCCGCCGTGGAGAAGGAGCGCTTGCCCAGGCTCTTCTCCGCGCCGTCCGCCTTGCGCAGCACGAACTCCACCTCGCCCTGCGTCACGCCGTAGGGCTTGCCCGACAGCGTGGTGGCGCGCACCGCCAGCGTCGCGTCGCCGCTCTTGGCCACCACCGCGTCGGAGTAGCGCGCCAGGCCCAGCACCTCCACCTTCGACAGGAAGAAGGCGGACGTGGCGTTGGCGAAGGTCTCCTGGTCGTCGCGCGCGCGCACGGTGAGCGTGTACCGGTAAGGCAGCCGCTCCTCGCCCGCGGCCAGCGCCGGCACCGCCACCTCGATTTCGGCCTCGCCGTTGGCGTCGAAGCCGCTGGCGCTGGACCACGGGTCGTCATACGCGCCGCGCGCCTCCACGGAGGAGTACAGCCGCTCCGGCACGCTCAGCTTGCCCTCCGTGGAGGAGGCGCTGCCGTACGTCACGTCGCTGCCCTGACCGCCCTTGCCGGCGTCATCCACCCAGGCGGGCGCGTCCAGCAGGCTCCGGTAGAGGAACACCTCGTACTTCGTGCTGTCGGGCGTGCCACCAGCATAGCGGCGAGCGCGCACCTTCGCGCGCAGCGTCTGCCCCGGCACCACCGTCTCCGACGCGGGCTCCATCTCCAGATAGAACGTCGGCTTCACGTAGTCCTGCACGCGGGCCTCGCCCTGGTGCGGGTGCCCGTCCACCTCCGCCTCCACGCGCAGCACGCCGGTGCCCAAATCATCCGGCACCTTCAGCGTGCCGTGGAAGGCGCCGAACTCGTCCACCGAGGCGCTCGTGGTGAGCGCGCGGCCCTCCTGCGACACCAGCTTCACCTGCACCTGGCGCTTCTTCGGCGTGAAGAGGCGCGCCAGGAAGGTGTCCGGCTGGCGCACCACGCCGCGGAACTTCACCTCGTGGCCCGGCTTGTAGATGGGCCGGTCGCTGTAGATGAACACGTCCGGCGCCACCGCCAGCGCGGAGTAGAAGTCCGTGTCGACAATGGCCGTGTCCCCGCCCGCCGTCGCCGTGGCGATGACGCGCGGCTCCGACACCTCCAGCGTCACCTCGCCCTTCGCGTTCGTCTTGCCGGCCGGCCCCTTGCCCTTGGGCAGGTACACCCGCACCTCGGCGCCCTCGCGAGGCTTCTGGTCCCGGCCCGCCACGCGCACCAGCACCTGGCCATCCGTCTGCTTGAGCTGCACCGTCAAATCACTGACGACCAGCACCACCTGCCCCTCCACGCGACCCTGCACCAGTTGGAGCACGTAGGTGCCCGCGGGCAGCGGCGCCAGCGTGACGCGGCGCTCCTGGAAGCCGCTAGGGCCACTGGCGTTGAAGCCGGGGACGTTGAAGTCGCGCTCGGCGCCGCCCAGGTCCAGGTTCAGCCACTGGCTGCGCGCCACCGTGAAGCCGGGCGGCACGCCCACCAGGCGCTCCGGGCCCTCGGCCACCTTGGCCAGCGGCTCGCCCGCGCCCGGCGCCTCCGGCGGCCGGGGCAGCACGTCACCGACCTCGTCGCGGAAGGCGGGGTTGAGCGTGTCGAGCAGGAACATGCCCGGCGTGCGCACCGCGTTGAAGCCGCGGCTGAGCGCGCGGCCCGGGTTCTTCAGCGTGGGCGGCGTCTGGTACGCGCGCCGCAAATCGCCTTGCGCGCGGATGAAGGCGTCCAGGTTCTCCGGCTTGAGGACGCGCAGCTCGACGGGGCCCTTGTCCTCGAAGGCGACGTCCACCGCCACCGGCTCCTGGGTGCCATAGGAGCGCGGGACGGTGATGTAGAGCGGCTTGGCCAGAGCCACGCCGGACAGCATGAGCGCGGACAGAGCCGCCAGTCGGATGAGGCACTTCATGACCCGAAACCTCCAGGAACCAGCGAATCCCCCTGCACGGTGCCGCGCAGGCCCAGGTACGGCAGTGACTCCAGGTCGCTCCGCGCCGCTTCGATTTCCGGGGGCGCCGCGCTCGGCAGGGGCGCGTTGCGGCTGACCCGGAACTCGGACAGGTAACCATCCATGGTGAGCCCGCTGAGCAGCCGGCCCGTGTTCACCCCGAAGGCCACCGAGGTGGTCGCGCGCAGCCCGGCCACCACCGGGCCCGCCGCGTTGAGCATGTTGGGCTGCTGGCCCGCGCACGCCTTGCGCAGCCGCTCCAGCTCCGCCTCGTTGGACGCCAGCACCACGTGGTTGCAGTGGGTGCCGCGCACCAGCCGGTTGTAGCCACCGGAGAACAGGCCCTCCAGCGCGGCCGCGTCGTCCGGGCGGCCCCACAGCACGGCCAGCTCCACGGGCAGCGACGAATCACCGCGCGGCGTCCACACCAGCGCCACCTGGCGCGTGCGCGTGGGGCCCTTGCCGCCGTCCTTCTCCCAGTAGGCCTTGAGCGTCTGCGCGTCCAGCGACTCCGGCAGCTTGAGCTGGAAGGCCAGCAGCACCGGCGTGTCCTCCGGCACCAGCTTCAGCAGGTCATCGGACAGGGCGCGGCGTCCAGGCGCGCGGGGCCGTCCAGCAGCTCGCCCGCGATGCCCTTGCCCACCAGCCGGCCCGCCTCCACGCCGAACTGGAGCCGCGTGCCCGGGGCCAGCCCCACCACGCTCGACAGCAGCTGCACCTCGCGGCCGTAGGCCTCCGGGTCGTAGCCCAGCTCCACGTCCACGCCGTCCTTCGCCTCCAACGCCGGCAGCTCCGCGCACAGGCCATGGAGCACCGCCACCGGGTGACGCGCGAGCACCAGGCGGTCCTGGAGCCGGCCCGCCCACAGCGTCTGCTCCGCCACCAGCCAGCGCTTCAGCTCGTAGGTCGCCGCCGCGCCGCCGCCCGGGCAGTGCGGCGCCGTCATGCCGCCGCGGCTGGCCACGCTGTCCAGCGCCTCGTACGCGGACGTTGCGGCGCGGCCCGGCTTGGGGAGGATGAAGGCCGGCGTGCTGGCCCGCGCGTCACCGGCGAACCACGTCACGCGGAACGGAGCGTCCAGGAGCTGGCCGGCGAAGAGGTCCAACACCGCGCCCTTGAAGCCCGCCTTGAGGTCCTCACCGGTGGAGCCGAAGAAGGCGGCCCATGCCCCGATGAAGCCCTGGCCCAGCGGCTTCTGGAGCTGCTCGCGCAGCCACGCGTTGGACGCCAGCGCGTCCCGCACCTTGCCCGGCTGGTGCACGTCCACCCAGAGGGCGGAGGGCGCGGCGGTGCCGGGCACCTCCAGCTCGTCATCGCGGGCTCGGGCATGCCGTCCACGCCGGCGCCGCGCTGGGCGGGCCCTTGCGCTCGCCGCCGAGCAGGTTCGTCGCGGTGCCGCCGCCATCGCGGGACTCACCGCTGCGCCGGCCCAGGAAGAAGGCTCCGGCCACGGCGCCGCCCACGAGGACGGTCACCACGCCGATGAGCAGCGCCTTGGGCGGGCCACTCTTGGGAGATGTCATGACATCCACTCCTTGAAACGAAAGAAGCCGAGGAAGGAAGCGTTCTGCGGCACCGGGCGCCACTCCAGCGGCGCCTCGGTGGCCAGGTCCTGGAGGACGCCGGTGCGCACCGCGGCGCCCTTCTCCCCCGGGTGGTAGACGACGCGCGCGGGCGCGTGGGCCCGGTCCTCCGGGCGCACCACCAGCATCAGATGGAAGATGGGGCCCGCGTCCTGCTCCTGGCGGAAGGCCAGCACGTCGCCGGTGCGCAGCGCTTCGCGGGTGGCGTCATCGCGGCCCAGGAGCTGGAAGTTCTGCTGGAGCAGCACCTCCGCGTCCGCGAAGTCCGACGCGCGGCCCCGGCCATCGCGCCACAGCGGCGTGGACAGGCGCTCTGGAGCGACCTGCTTGTACGCGGAACGGAAGGCGAAGCGGATGAGGCCCGCGCAGTCGCGCTGGTCCGGGTGCCACGCGGCGTCCTGCTTGCGGACCTGGCCAGCGCCACGCGCGCCGACCAGGCGGCGGAGCAGCACGTCGCGCGTCTCCGGCGCCGGGGAGCGCTGCGCGTCGGATGCTGCTGGCGCGGATGCATGAGACGGCGCCGACGCATGAGTCCGCGCACCGGATGCAGGCGGCGCCGACGCCTGAGGCCGCACCCCGGCCGTTCCGCTCGCCAGGGACGCGGACGCATGGAGCAGCAGGAGCACGGGAAGGACGCGGCGCATGGAGGTGGCGCTGGAGAACGGAGGCGTCAGTACTCGCCTTCGCCGTCCCCGCCCCCGTTGGACTGGAGCGCCTTGAGGGCCTCGTCCAGGTTCTTCGGCCACGCGGCGTGCTTCGGACGCGGGTCCTGCGAGGGCACGTACACCTCGGCCTGCCCGTCGCCGAGCACGTTCACCCAGGCCAGCACGCGGGTGGTGCCGGGCGTGGCCAGGGGGATGCGCACCATGCGGCGAATCTCGTTCGGCGTGCCCTCGAAGAGCGCCAGGTTGAGCGTGGCCACGGTGTGGGCCTTGTCACCGCTGGGCCAGTAGTTGGTGGCCACCAGGTACACGCCCTTGGGCGGCGCGCGGTGGACGTAGAGGTACGGGCCATACGCGGGCTGGTCGAAGTCACCGCCCTGCGAGTTGAGGAAGAAGGTGCCGCCGGAGGGGCTCGCGGTGTCGGCCCAGTACACGTGCGCCATCTTCTGCACGTCGATGGCGTCTCCCTCGGCGCTGGTGTCCGTGGGCTCGTAGAGGTGCAGGTCGGTGTACACGCCGTCGGTGTCGCTGGTGAGCACCACCTTGAAGGGCACCGGCGGTATCTGCGCGTAGCTGGTGGCCTGGGCGCGCGCGGTGCCGGCCTGGTTGGTGGCCATCACCGTGACGATGTTCTTCCCGCTGGCGGCGGGGAACTTGCGGCTGAAGCGCCCGCGGTACGTGCGCATCAGGTAGCGGTCGCCGTTGATGGAGACCACCACCGGGTCGATGGTGGTGTCGCTGACGGTGCCCTCGATGAGCATCATCCGGTCCACCGTCCAGCCGCCCGACGGCGCGGACAGGGTGACGACAGGGAGCGTCTTGCCCTTGCCAATGGGGACACCCTGCTGACGGGGATTGGCGACGGGCGTCTGCGCCAGCAACACGGCGAGGAGGACAGGCAGCATCACGCGTCCTTGATGAAAGGAGGTCCGCGAGCGTTCGCGGGCGGACAGACTGCGGCAGCAGTGCCCTCCTTTTCAAGTCGCCTGCCAGCCCTCCAGGGCAGCCATCCCCGTGTGAAAGCGGCAAACGTGTGGGCGGCGAGCCACGCCTGGCTGCCTGCCCTGTGTGGCGGCGGCCACACCTTCCCAACTTCCGAGAAGGCGCCACACGCGGTGGGAAACCGAGCCCACCGCGTGTCGGCGGTCCCTCAGGACGCCGTCGGGCTCTGCGCCTCGGCTGCGGCCGGCGCGGCCGGCGCTTCCTTCTGCTCCTCGTCCTTTTGCTCGGCCTTCTCCCCAGCGCCACTGCTGGCACCAGCCGGCTTGCCCGCACCCGGGGCTCCCGGAGGAGGCGTCCGCTTGGCGGCGGTTGCGGCCTGACGAACCAGCTCGCGGGCCTTCTGGGCCACCTTCGGCGTGGGCGCGAGGATCATGAACATCAGACGCCCTTCCATCCGGGGCATCTGCTCCACGACGGCCACGTCCTTCAGGTCCTTGGCCACGTCGTCGAGGATGGCCGTGCCCTGCTCCTTGTGCGTGATTTCACGCCCACGGAACTGGATGACGACCTTCGCCTTGTTCCCGTCCTCGATGAACCGGCGGGTATTGCGGACCTTGAACTCGTAGTCGTGCTCTTCCGTCTTCGGACGGAGCTTCACTTCCTTGAGCAGGACCGTGACCTGGGCACGCTTCGCTTCCGAGGCCTTCTTCTTCTCCTCGTACTTGAACTTGCCGTAGTCCATGATCTTGCAGACCGGAGGACTGGCCATGGGGCTGATTTCGACGAGGTCCAGCCCCTCGGTCCGGGCGCGATCCAGGGCCGCCTCGAGAGGCATGACCCCGAGCTGGCTACCGTCAGAGCCGACGACGCGGACCTCACGGGCACGGATACGACGGTTGGTTCTCTGGTCGCGGCTCCCGCCGCGGCTGCTTCTCTGTTCGCGAATGATGGTGACTCTCCTCCGAATTGGGTTTCAGGCCTGCCCACCCAAAGGTGTGGCAGGCAGGTCCGCGACAACAAGGGACCGTACACACATGTGAAGCGCCCCGCCCTGCTTGGGACCCACGCCCGGCAGTGTAACCCGCGGGCGCAGGAGTACATCCCAGTGCCCGCTCGCCCGGCAGGAAGGGGAGCCCTGGGTGAACTTTCCTCTTTGGGAGACGGTAACGCCAGAGATAACGCCCGAGCCGTCCACCTGCCGTGGAACCATGCCCCCAATGTACCCCCCAGGGGGCTCCTGGGGGTGACGCCCTGACTGGGCCCTGGGGGCCGGGAATTGCCGGATGGGAAACAAACGGACAGGGACGGAACGTCCCCTCCCATCCGGACCGCGAGTCACCGGAGGAGGCCCACGCCCCGCTCCGCCCACTCGCTCCCCGGGGCGGTGCGCAGGTCGTCCACCGGCAGGGGCAGCCGCTCCCAGACGGCCGGGTGCTCCGGAGGCATCCGCTCCGCGTTGGAGGAACGGGCCCGGTAGAGCTGCCCGTCATGCATCACCAGGCGGCCGGCCGCGTACGTGACGGGAGGCGCCCCAGGCGCCAGGGTGGCCCGGGCCGTCCACAGCTCCAGCGCCCGGGTGGGCGTGCCCTGGGGCAGGCCGGTGTCGACGAAGGCGATGGGCGTCACCGGCCCATTCACGTTGCCGGTGGCCGTCACCACGCCTGCCGCGCCGCTTCCTCCGTTCAGCCCATGGACGAGCCGGCGGCCCCCCTCCCACTGGTTGTCCTTCAGCGAGACGGGCGCCCGGACGCGGTTGTCGAACCCGAAGATGACGCCCGGGTCGGTCGAGGAGGGGTAGACCTCCGTGTAGCCGAAATCCAGCCCCCGGAAGGCGTTGCGCTCCCACGTCAGCCGGCCGGTGTCCGGGGCGATTCCGCCCGTGTAGATGCCCAGGCTGAGGGTGTCCGCGAAGTAGTTGTCGGTGAACTCGACGTTCAGCGGCGCGTCCCCGCTCTCCGCGCCCACGAAGAAGTTGAGCAGCGCGGCGGCGCCGCCCAGGAAGACGTTGTGGTGGAAGCGGATGTGGCCGCCCCGCACCTGGGCCTGCGAGTTGTGGTCCTGGTACTGCTGGAACGCGGCCCGCCAGTCCAGGGCGCCATAGGCGATGACGTTGTGGTGGATTTCGGCGCCGTCCCCCAGGTTCTGAATCTGGAGCGCCTCCGTGCCGGTGCGCACCAGCCGGTTGTTGTAGACCTTGAGGCCAGCGCCCAGCGGCGTGGGCGCGCCCTGCGTGGAGCCGAAGTAGATGCCCTCGCTGGCGGTGTCGTGGATGTAGAGGTCGTGCAGCCGGATGTCGTTGAGCGGCGGCACCGTGCCGCCGGAGCCCGAGCGGTTGATGCGCAGCCCGGCGAAGCCCGCGCGGGTGATTTCGATGAACTCCACCTCGAAGCTGTGCGCGCCGCCGATGCCGAGCCCCATGTGGCCCTCGCTCAGGAAGGCGTCGTCGCTGAGGAAGCCGTAGCGCTCGCGCGAGGTGGCGTAGGCGCCGCAGCGGTGGCCGGGGAAGTCCGCGTGGCCGGTGCCCGACTCCGCGTCGTAGCGGCCGGTGAGCACCCAGTGGGAACCGCCGCCCATGGACCAGATGTAGCCCTGCGTGCTCCCCGGGCGCGGCCGCATGACGACCTGCCCCCCGCTGTTCGTGACGACCAGGGGCCGGGCCGCGGTGCGCTCGGGCAGGTTGCCCAGGTTGATGAGCGTGTAGTTCCCCGCCGGGACGTAGAGCCGGTCCAGCGTGCGCCAGTCCACGTCGGGGAAGCGCGCCTGCACGTCCGGGACGTAGAGCTCGCCGTTGGCGTTGGGCCCCGGCAGCGTGAAGGTGTTCCCCGGCGGTCCGAAGTGGCCGAAGGGCTCGCACTCTGGCGTGCCCGCGTCACCCGAGCCCGCATCCGAGCCGCCCGCGTCCGGTGGCGTGTCACCGTCCCCGGGCCCGTCGTCCGGGTCATCCGTACACGCCGTGGCCATGAAGGCGAGGAGGCAGAGAGCGACGATGCGTCGGTGCATGGACGGGCTCCTATTGGATGAGCGCTTCGGTGAGCTTCCCGTGCGAGAGTGGTTCGTATCCGCATCGGAGTTACACCATGAGTCCGGCCCCCTCGCCCATCGCCTCTGTGATTGCAGGACTGCTCGACACGCTGAATCGGGAGTCCCTCCCCGTCGGCGCGCCGCCCGCGGCACAAACTTTCGATGAGGCCGCGCGAGCGCTCTATTCCATCGCCGGGCAGACGCGCGCCGCGCATTTCTCGGTGTGGGCGGACACGCTCGAGGACGGCCAGGACGCCGCGGGCATCAGCCTCTTCTATGACGTCCCCGACGCGCCTGAGCGGACGGAGCTGCTCGGCGGGGACAAGCGCGCGGTACGGCAGGCCCTGGAGCTGTCCCTCCACGGGCCGCTCACGGAGGCGATGGCGGCGCTCGCGAATCGCGGTGCCGACGCCCGGCGTCCCAACCGCGGCAGCGTGGCGTTTCCGTTCGACGCGAGCCGTCCCGACCTGGAGTTCCGAGTCACCTTCCAGCCCGGCGCGTTGGGGCCGTGGGTCATCTCCGTGGCCCGGGATCAGAAGACGCGGGACGCGTTCCCCGCGTTCGCCTCGCTGCCGATGTCCGCCGACGAAGCGGCCTTCCTGTCGGAGCGGTTCCTCCAGCTCGACGCGCTCTTCCGGGGAGAGCTGGTGCTCTTCACCGGGCCGCGAGGCTCGGGCCGGACCACCACGCTGCATGCCGCCATCGAGGCGCTGCCGGACGGCGTGCGCGGACTGGCCGCGCTGGAGACGCCGCGCGCCCCGGACCTCCGCGTCGGCATCGTCCAACCCGGAGGGGAGACGACGATGGCGGGCACACTCCGAGCGTGCCTGCGACAGGACCCGGACATCGTGTTCGCGGACGAGGTCCGCACGGACGAGGAGTTGAAGATGCTCATCAACACGGCGCTGACAGGCCATGGAACGGCGGGCGTGCTCGAAGCCCTCACGCCAGAGGCCGCCCTCCAGCGGGTGCACGCCGCGCTTCCCGGTGTCCCGGTGGCGCCACTCATCGTGCACCACACCGTGGACGCGCAGTCCGGCGCACGCGCCCTCGCGCTGTATCGCGTGGCGCGGGATGAGGCGTCCCCGGCCCGCCTGGAGCGTTGGCGGCCGGACTGACGCCGCACGTGCGGTCCACCAGGTCACGCCTGACGCCCATGTCCCTCGCATGGGTCGCGGCGGATGTGCGAAACCCGGGGCATGAAGCGACATGCCCCGGCCACGGAACGCAACCGCGAGCCCCTGCTCGCCGTCCTCCGCGAAGTCCTCCCCTCCTCCGGCCGCGTGCTGGAGGTGGCCAGTGGCACCGGCCAGCACGCGGCCTGGTTCGCCCGCGCGCTGCCCCACCTCATCTGGCAGCCCACCGACGTGGACGCCGAGTCGCTGGAGAGCATCGAGGGCTGGCGCGCCGGTGAAGGCCTGCCCAACCTGCTGCCGCCGCGCCGGCTCGACGCGAGCGCGGAGTCCTGGCCGGAGACGGACGCGGACGTCATCCTCAACGTGAACATGATTCACATCTCGCCCTGGGCGGCGTGCCAGGGATTGATGCGGGGCGCGGGCCGGGTGCTGCCTCCAGGTGGGCTGCTCGTCCTGTATGGCCCCTACTTCGTCGAGGGCCGGCAGACGGCCCCCAGCAACCTGGAGTTCGACGCCTCCTTGCGCGCCCGGAATCCGGAGTGGGGCGTGAGAACCCTGGAGGCCGTCACCGCCGAGGCCGCCCTGCATGGGCTGGAGCGGGAGCGCGTGGTGGACATGCCCAGCAACAACCTCACCGTGGTCTTCCGCAAACCCCGTCCCCCGGGGTCCCCGCACTGAAGGGCCCGCGACACCGCTTCAGCGGAGTGGAGACCGCCGCACAGGCCCGCGGCGCGAGAGCCCTTCTCGCCCACGCCCCGCGCCACTACCCCCACCGGGTGGCGTGACGGGGTCGGACGAGGGGGAGCACCATGCCGGAGGAACCAACCCAGGCGTCCGCGCCTGCGGCCATGCTGTTCGCCTCGGCCCTCCGTGCCCGTGAGGCGCCCGTGAGAAGCCGCCAGCGCCTCCTGGTGCTGGTGCTGGCCGTCATCGGCCTCCATGCCGCGGCGCTGCTGGGGCTGACCTCGCTCTGGCACGGCGTCCCGAGACGGCTCGAAGGCGAAGCCACCCACGGAGAGGTCCTCGTGCTCAGGCTGAGCGCCGCCTCCCCCCAGCCCCGCCGCTCCCCAGCCCCCGCGCGCCGCGCAGGCCCCGT
>JBKGHI010000236.1:0-13835 GCA_046520405.1 Myxococcus sp. 1LA | reverse complement strand
GCGTCTCTCGTCCGGTCTCGCTCCCAACCCCATTACCGCTACACACTCCTAGCGCCATGTCGCCTGGCGCTGGACGGCATCTGCAAGGTATCCTGGATTCAAATGATGCTTGGATACGTGATTGTCGGTCATGCCCTGGCCCTCCTGTCCGGAGCGTCCCACCCGGTCAACTCCAACGGCTGTGCCTCCCCGGAGCCCGCGCCTTCCTGGGTGGCGAAGTTCTCCCCCTCCGCCTCCGACTGCTCGCTGGATTCGACCGTCCCCGGTCCTCAGTGGCTGCCCACGACGGTGTTGCGCATTCCCGTGGTGGTCCATGTCGTCGCGGACAATGCGTGCACGAATGGCAACGTCTCGGACGCGCTGGTCCATAGCCAGATTGCAGTCCTGAATGAGGACTTCCGCGCGCTGGCCGGCACTCCGGGGGGAGGCGGGGTGGATAGCAAGATTGAGTTCTTCCTTGCCACCGTGGACCCCTCGGGCAACCCGACCACGGGCATCCAGCGCTACTGCAACACGACGTGGTACCAGGACACGGGCAGCTACTGGCTCAGCATCGCCTGGGATCCGACGCGCTATGTGAATATCTACACCAACAGCGCTGGCGGCTCGCGAGGGTACGTGCCCTTCCTCCCCGCGGACCCCTCGGGCGCCGTAGGTCAGCCGCAGGACCGGGTGGTCATCAACTGGCTGGCATTCGGACGGGTGGGGCCTGTCCCGCCGTACCACAACGGGAGGACCGTCACGCACGAGGTGGGGCACTACCTGGGTCTGTTCCACACGTACTACTCGGGGTGCGGCATGGCCGCCGCGCCGGGGTGCTACACCACCGGAGACCGCATCTGTGACACCTCGCCCAACGCCACCTCCCACAAGGGGTGCACCGCGGGAATCACGAGCTGCGGCGGCGTGCCGGTCCCCATCCAGAACTACATGGAGCTGACGGACGACGCCTGCATGACGGGCTTCAGTGCGGAGCAGGTGCAGCGCATGCGCTGCACCCTGGCCACCTACCGCCCGGACCTGGCTCAGTAACCTCGAGGCGAGGGGGGCGCCTCCCTCACGGCTGGCGCAGCGTCTTCAACTGGCGGACCGCGTTGTCGGGCTTCATTATCGTCGGCGGCCATGACCCCATCCATCACACTTCAATCCCTTGCGGCCTTCCCCGCGCAGTTGGAGGCCCACTACGCCGCCATTCCGGAGGCCTTCAAGTATTGGGCGCCCGCCTCATGGGAAGGCGTGCCGCGCGAGGCTTTGACCGCCATCGAGCAGGTCTGGCACGTGCAGGACATCGAGATTCTGGGCTACCACGTCCGCCTGCGCCGGACGCGAGACGAGCTGAATCCCACTATGGCCCGCTGACGATGCAGAGCCTGGTGCACTACCTGTGCAGCCATGATCAGCAGCATCTCGCGGGCCTGCAGGGGTTGCTCGGCAAGATGGACGCCGTGCGTGTGCCAGGCTGAGGCTCGGTGAGGCACCCGCTCAGGAGGACAGCTTGTCTCCCACCAGCCCGTGGATGCTCCGGAGCTTGTCGGGATTCCGGATGACGTAGATGGCGGCGACGCGGCCGTCCTCGATGCCCAGGGCGGTCGTCTGGAGCGTGCCGTCCTTCTCCAGGGTGACGAAGGCGGGAAGCCCGTCGATGAAGCCCTCGTGCACCAACTGCGAGTAGTTCACGTCCAGGAGGCGCAGCAGGCCCTCGAAGAGGCGCAGCGTCTTCTCCTGACCGTAGATGGGGTTGAGGGCGGCCTTCACCTTGCCGCCGCCGTCGGAGTACACGACGACGTCGTGGGCCAGGAGCGCCTGGAGCGCGCCCATGTCCCCGTTTCGGGACGCCGCGTAGAAGGCCGAGGCCAGCTCACGGCCCTGCGTCTCCGACACGGGGAAGCGAGGCCGGGCCTCGCGCACGTGGGCCCTCGCGCGGCTCGCGAGCTGACGGCAGGCGGCCGGGTCCCGGTCGATGGCCTTCGCCACCTGCTCGAAGTCCATGCCGAACACGTCGTGCAGGAGGAAGGCGGCGCGCTCCAGGGGGGACAGCCGCTCCAGCGCCATCATCAGGGTCAGCGTCAAGTCATCACCCTCCACCGCGTCGACGATGGGCTCCGGAAGCCAGGTGCCCACGTACTCCTCACGGCGCATGCGGGCGGACTTCAGGACGTCCAGGCACAACCGCGTCACCGTGCGGACGAGCACGGCTTCGGCGTCGCGCACGGCGGCGCGGTCGGTCTGGTGCCAGCGCAAGTACGCCTCCTGCACCACGTCCTCCGCCTCCGCGACGATGCCCAGCATCCGGTACGCGATGCGGAGCAGGCGGGGGCGCAGCGGGTCGAAGGCGTCAGCGGGATTCACGTCAGGCGGCCTCGGTGCGGGGAGCGGTGACGGCGTGGATGGAGCGGAACCCCACGGAGATGCGGTTCCAGGTGTTGATCATGCCGATGAGCAGGGTGAGGTGCACGATTTCCTGCTCCGTGAAGTGCGGCTTGAGGTCCGCGTAGTCCGTATCGGGCGCGTGCGTCTGGGACACCTGCGTCAGGGCCTCCGTCCAGGCCAGGGCCGCCCGCTCGCGCTCGGTGTACAGGGGCGACTCCCGCCAGCCGTCCAGCAGGTAGATGCGCTCCTCGGTCTCTCCGTGTGCGCGGGCGTCCCGGGTGTGCATGTGGATGCAGAACGCGCAGCCGTTGATTTGCGAGGCGCGAATCTTCACCAATTCCTGGAGGCTCTTCTCCAGGCCCAGCTCCAGCAGCTTCTGGCCGTACTCCAGCGTGAGCTTCATCGCATCGGGGGCGGCGGCGAACGCGTTCATCCGGGGCTTCATGGTCGGCTCCTGTGTCGTGCAGGGCGAAAGTGCCTGCCTTCCACCCCAGGACGACGCAGCCGGTGCCGCGTGTGACATGGCCTTTTCCGGCCGATTTTCCGCGCGCCTTTCCCGGGGCGGGGCGTCAGTCGAGCCCTGTCTTGCCCACCGCCCAGTAGGCCTTCACCTTGGACGTGGCGGGGGCGCCGTCGCCGCGCAGGCGGGCGCGCAGGGCCTGGATGGACTGCGCCCGGCCCGTCATGACCAGCACCGCCCCGGGCTTCTCACGCAGCGCCGCTCGGAGCCGCTCATGGATGCGGGCCAGGTGCGCGTCCCCTGGCTCGCGCGCCACGAGCGGCGCCTCGAAGCCCAGCTCACGGAGCGCGGGCTCGCAGGCGTCGGGAGCCGTCACCTCGAAGAGGGGTGTGACGTCCCGCTTCGCCGCTGTCCGGAACGCGTAGGCCACCGCGAAGGATGTCTCGTCGCCAAACAGCACCACCGGTGCGTTTCCGGCCTCCAGGGCCAGTGAGCGCCGGGGACCGAAGAACTGGACGGTGTCACCCACCTTCACCTCGCGGCCCCACTTCGCACCCGGGCTGCCGCCGTGCAGGTACACGAGGAAGGAGGTGGCGCCCCGCTCCGCGTCCCAGGACAGCGGGGTGTACGTGCGCATGCCCAGCCCTGGAAGGAAGACCTGCACCTTGTCGCCAGGCGTCCACTCCTGGCCCTTCAGCGCGGGCCCCTCGCAATCCAGCTGCCGGAAGACGGGCGAGCGCTCGTGGATCCGAGTCACTCGGCTGTCGGTGAAGATGAACCGTCCCAGGACGCTTCCCAGCAAGGCCTTCGCGGATGCCATTGGCACCTCCCTGCCGGCTTCCATACGCGCCGGCATCGTCTGGGGCTCGTGAAGTTGCGTGAAGCGGTCCCCTCGGTGCGGAAGCTCACGCTGGCTGAAGGAAGCGTCCGTCCACCAGATGGTCGATGACCTCCCGCGCGGAATACGGGTCGAGCCGGGCCCTGGCGCCGAGCTTCGACACCGCGCTGGAGACCGTCGTCGGGTGCTCGAAGGCGGCCAGGGCGGCCAGGAGGATGGCGCCGTCCTCGCCCTGCGTCAGCGTGGGGTCGGAGAACCGCTTCGGGCTGACGGAGGGGGCGCAGCTCAGGGTGATGCCATCCACGGAGCGCAAGACGGTCACGGCTTCGCCCGCCAGCTTCGCGGGGGCGCGGTGGCTGCCCAGCCAGTCACCCAGGGTGAAGCGCTGGGTCCAGGGGGCCGTGTTGCGCAGCCGCGTCCTGTCCTGGACGGTGACGCTCTTGCGCGCGTCGCGGTGCTTCCAGACCAGCGCATCCACCCGGTCGGAGGTCTGCTGGACCGCCGCCTCCAGGCCCGCGTCGCGGAAGCGAATCATCGGCACGGACACGTCACCGGGCTCGCGGCGCTCGAAGTAGTCGAGGAACTCCGCGAAGCTCTTCGCCTCCGTCACCATGTCGAAGCGCGCGGGGTGCTCCGTCACCAGCGCACCGGGCTGCGCCTCCAGCCGCTGGTAGCCCACCACGCAGTCCAGGCCGATGATGCGCTCCACCAGCCGCAGCTCCTCCGCCAGGGTGGCCTTGCTCGCGAAGGGCAGGCCCCCGATGCCGGAGATTTCGATGTCCACGTTGGGATACTTGCGGCAGGCGTCGATGACCTCCAACAGCTCGTGGTCCTTCGCGCACGGCTTGAGCAGGCCCTTGCCCATCTGCTCCAGGCGCTGCTGTTCGGAGAAGCAGCCGATATCGATGACCATGTAGACGCGCTGGAACGACGCGGCCAGCGCCGCCACCAGTTCCTCCCGGGGCACGCCCCAGAGGAAGTACGTGCAGCAGTGGTGGGAGAGGTCCACGCCCGCCCAGGTGCTGCTCAGGAACCCGGCGGTGCTGCCCGCGAAGTCGTAGCGCATCTGCCACGTCCGGCCGGCAATCTCCTGGTGGTCGCGGCGCACGTTCTCCTCGGCGCGCAGGAAGGGCTTCGCGCGGCCGAAGTCCGCCTTCTGGTTGCCTCGGGCGCCGCCGCAGTACAGGCAGTTCTCACCGCACCCCTTTCCGGGCGCGACCCAGCCGGAGAACGAGTGCAGGTCCATCTGGCTGAGGAAGATGTCGTTGAAGTGCGAGTAGTAGATGTCGCCCGTGTTCGTGGCGCGCTGCACGTACGCCAGCGGCAGCCGGCGTGGCCGGCCATCCGGGTATCGCGTCGCGACGTTGGGCGGGGACTCCTCGCTGTTGCACAGCGCCAGCAGCGGCACCTCGCCGTCGCCCATCACGACGTGGTCGATGCTGTCGTAGCCGCTCAGCTCCTTCCACCAGTAGGACGCGGAGTTGCCGCCCACCACGACGCGGATGGACGGGTCGATCCGCCGCACCGTCCTGGCGATGAGCAGCGCGCGGTCCACGTGGTGGAACCACTTGAGGCTGATGCCCACCAGCTTCGGGCGTACACGGCGCAGGAGACTCTCGAAGGAGCGCGTCACCTCGGCTTCCGTCTCATCCCCGTCATACAGCCGCACGAAGGCTTCGATGCCGCCGCGCCGCAGGTAGCCCGCCAGGTACAGGATGCCGCAGGTGGCTTCCCCCATTCCGGCACCAACGAGGAGGACTGGCGAGAGGACACGACCACCCATGCGACGCACACCGGCCTTTCAGGGGACGGAGGGCAGCGTAGGCGATAACGGACGGGCCCGGGCGGAATCATGGCGCCCGCCCGCCTGGCTGCCCCGCTCAAGGCCGGGGTGGCGCAGGAGGCTGGCGGGCCAGGGGACACCCCGTGGGTGCCCCGTGGCCCGCCGGAAGTGGCTCAGCGAGGAACGTCTCGCCAGGTGTGGGGACACACGCGGCACTGACGGGCCTTGGGCGTCCGGGTGATGGCATCACACTTCGGGCAGCGGTTGATGACGACCGTGTCCGGATGTTCCGCGAGGAGCCTTTTCTCCAGGGCACGGCCCAGTCCGGCCTTTCCCTCGGCCAGCATGGCGAGAATCTCCGGCTGGTCCGTGGACCAGCGAGGCCCCGCTTCCGTGTTGAAGGCCTCCATCCTCGCGGCCCGCCGCTCGGTGTCCGTCACGAGGCGGCTGTAGTTGTCGAGCAGGTATGTGAGGAGCGGGTCCTCGGGAGGCCGGAGCTCCGGTGGAAGGGGCAGTCCGAGCCCCTCTTTGACGGTGTGGCGGCCCATGTCGCCACGCGAGATGGCGGCGCCTTCGAACACCAGCAGTTGCTTCATGAGCGAGGAGGCGCCTGCTTGCCGGACGCGTTCCGCCTCACGCAGTGCCTCATCCCCACGGCCCGCGCGGCGCAACAGGTCCACCAACTGAACGCCACGCCAGCCTTCCCAGTCGGTCTCGTCACCCGGCTCCCAGGGGGTGAGAGAGGGCGCCTGCAGGAGCAGGTCCGCCGCTTCGGAGCGACAGCGTCGGGCGAGTTCTTCCAGACCGGCGTCATCCGCCACCCAGGCCGCATGGAGTCGGCACTCCGCGGCGTTCCGTACAGCCCCCGCGGCGTCGCTGAGCAGCGCCAGGCACAGGAAACGGTTGAGCAGGGCCGGCGTCTCCGGATGGTGAAGTCGCGCGCGATAGGGCTCCGTGTGGACGACGTCCCGTGCGCTGGGATGCGCCTGGTCGAGGCGCTCCGCGCAGAAGCCACACGTGGGGCACTGCTGAATCCAGAAGGCCATGGTCGAGCGCGCCATCTCGGCCGGACGGCCATCGAGGTCGGGCTGCTCGAAGGTGCAGCAGGATTGGAGAGCGCGCTGTTCGCTCACGCTGTCGCAGATGGCGCAGGTCACCTGCTTGTTTCTGAAGGTCGTCATGGAGGGCTCCCTTGTTTCCTGGGGTGAGCCGCCTCCGACGCCCTGGCCGGACGTGCCTGACGCTAAAGCCTGGTTCTCGCTCCACCCGCCAGGCCGGTCCCAGGAGCGCACATCCCCTGGGGACATGCGGCCCTGGCGACTCCCACGGCGCGCTCACTCCCACTCCCCGAGGCTCGGGTCGCCCGGGGAGCGGGGAGCGCGCCGTGGCCTACGGACGCTTCACTGCGGCGTGACCTTGAGCACCTTGCCGTTGGTGGCGTCGGTGAGCAGGTAGAGGGCGCCGTCGGGACCCTGCACGACCTCGCGGATGCGCGAGTCCAGGTTCTTGAGGAGATGCTCCTCGCCCACCACGCGGTCATTCCGCACCATGAGCCGCACCAGCGCCCTGGCGGACAGGCCGCCGATGAAGACGTTGTTCCGCCACTCAGGGAACAGCGTCCCCGAGTAGATGGTCATCCCCGACGGTGAAATCACCGGGTCCCAGTAGTACACGGGCTGCTCCATGCCCGGAGCCTGGGGGCTCTCGTGAATGGGCGCGCCGGAGTACTCCTCGCCATACCCGATGGTGGGCCAGCCGTAGTCCTTGCCGGCCTCGGGGCGGTTGAGCTCGTCACCGCCTTGCGGTCCCATCTCCACCGTCCACAGCCGGTTCTGGCTGTCGAGCGCCGCCGACAGGACGTTGCGGTGACCGATGGACCAGATCTCCGGCTTCGCCTCCGGGGTGTTCAGGTACGGGTTGTCATCGGGCACGGAGCCGTCGGGGTTGATGCGAACCACCTTGCCGAAGTGGCTCCTCACGTCCTGGGCCTGTACACGGCCCGCGAGGATGGAGCGCTCCCCGAGCGTGACGAACAGCTTGCCGTCAGGGGTGAACACCATCCGTCCCCCGGAGTGCAGCGTCGACTCGAGCGTGGGCATCATGCGGAAGATGACCTGCACGTTCTCCACGCGAGGCTGCGCCCCGTCCACGAGCCGCGCGCGCGCCACTGCCAGCCCGTTGCCGCCCTGGCGGGGCTCCGCGTAGGTCCAGTAGATGAGCTGGCTCTGGGCGTAGTCGGGGCCCACCTCCACGTCGAGCAGGCCACCCTGGCCGCGTCCATCCACGGCGGGCAGACCCGAGACGGCGGGGGACTTCGCGCCCTGCTGCGTGACGATATAGAGCGAGCCAGTGGGCTTTTCCGTCACCAGCATGCGCTGGTCCGGCAGGAAGGCGATGGCCCAGGGGTTCCGGAAGCCCGAGGCAATCTCGGTGACCTGGATGGGCGTCTGCGTCTGGATGGCCGGGACGCGCGTCTGCCCGGGGAAGGCGGGCTCGAACTCGGGCACGTTGGGCGGGCCCTGCGGAACCGGCGGACCGGTGGGAAGCGGGTCCTCCGGGATGCCCGCGTCGTCCTCCGGGATGCCCGCGTCGTCCTCCGGGATGCCCGCGTCATCTGGAGGCAGGCCCGAGTCCTGCTGAGGGACGCCCGAGTCCTGCTGCGGGACGCCTGAGTCGGGCGTTGGCGTGGGGTCCGGGTCTTCTCTGCAGCCGATTAGGAGGGTTGCGACGATGAGGGGCATCGATAGTTTGCGCATGCGACTCGCTCCTGGGGGGAAGGGGACTGGCGCGAACATCGCGTTCCTTGCGCCGGGTGGGAAGGACCCGATGCACCCGGGGGCCAATCCGTGCCGCACATCGGACAGAGGCTCGCTCCTCAGGCGAAGTGCATCCGGCTATCAGCAAGCGCTGTGCAGCGAGGCACCAATTGTATGGAGTCGCCGTAGTCCATCGCAGGCGCCCGGCTGCTCGTTCCGGGGGCCTGCGTGAACTCATCGCGAAGCGGACCGGAATGTCAGCGACGCGTGGGGGACTCCCAGGGGAGCATCCCCGGCGTCGTCCTGTAGCCCACCGAGCCATCGCCCAACTGGCCATCGGAGTTGCTTCCCCAGGCCCAGACGGTGCCGTCCCGTCGCAACGCCACCGTGAAGGCGCCTCCCGCGGCAACGGCGGTGATGCCCTCCAACCCCATCACCCGCGCCGGCGTGGCGCGAGCGACCCTCGTCCCGTCGCCCAACTGGCCATCAGAGTTGTGGCCCCAAACCCAGACAGTGCCATCCTGCCTTCGTGCCACCGTGTGGCCATCTCCCGTGGCAATGGCGGTGACCGCATCCAGTCCCGTTACCCGCGCGGGGATCATCCGCCTGACGGTGGTTCCATCGCCCAGTTGGCCATTCGAGTTGCTTCCCCAGCTCCAGACGGTGCCGTCGTGCTTCAGCGTCACCGTGTGGTAGCTGCCCGCGGCGACGCGCGCCCACCCATCGGTCCCGCAGTCCGTGGCGCCCTGCAGCGTGACGGACGCGGAGGTGGACAGGCCGAGCGCATTCGTCACCGTCACCCGAATCGTCGGCGTCGTCCCCTCGGGGCCGCACCGGGGCGCTGTCCAGGCGACGCCGCTCGTCGTCGCCGTGCCGTGTGCCTCGCCCAGCGTCCCCGCGTTGGCCACCCAGTTGAAGGCCAGCGCCCTGTCCTGCCCGTCCTTCGCCTGCACCCCGAAGTTCACCGTGCCGCCTATCGCGGGCATCGTGGTGCTCGACTGGTACGTCTCCTCCAACTGCGGCGCGAACCGCGCGGTGGCCCTGGGCCCCACGCAGACGTTCAGCCGCCCTGTCGTCTGCCCACCGCGACCGTCCGCGACCGTCACCGTCAGCGGACAGCTCGCGCAGACGCATCCCCCAGGGGGGGCGCGCCGAGGGCGTGAAGCTGGCACTGGCCGCGCTCGTGTTGGCCCAGGTTCCCGCACATCCCGCCGTCCACGCGTATTGAAGGCCGTCCGCGTCATCGCCGCTGGCGGTCACCACCACCGTCGTGGTCTCTCCGACCTCGACCATGGACGGCGTCGCGGTGATGCGAGTCACCCGAGGCCAGGTGTTCACCGTGACGTCGAGCGTCGCGGTGCCCGGGTCCCCTAACTCGGTCACCGTCAACGTCAGGCTCAGCGCCGCCGCAGCCCCCTTCGAATCCGTCACGGTCAGCGTCACCACCACCGGTCCGCTCGCCGTGGGCGCCGTCCACTCCGTGTTGGCGCTGCCCGGTGCGCTGAAGCTCCCCGCGCCCGCCGTCCACGCATAGGTGAGGACGTCACCCGGGTTGGCGTCCTGCGCCTCCGCCTGCAAGGTCACCACGCCGGATGGGCCGACCGAGGCCCGGCTCGCCACCACCGAGACGATGACGGGGGCGTCATTTTCGAAGGGCTCGGGCGGATCCACCTGTTGCAACACCAGGGTCACCGTCGTCGTCTCATTCGCGGTGATGGTGACGCCCGTCGCTTCACCGGCATAGCGCAGGGCCTGTGCGGAATCGAAGGCCCTGGCTCGGAAGGTGCGGCCTGCCCCAGCAGGCAGTCCCTCCACCAACCCTCCCCATTGCTCGCCCGTTTGTGTCAGCACCTCCGTGCGCGAGGCCATTCCCTCCGCGATCACGCTCAAATCCACCCGTGCGACGTCGCCAGCGGCCAACGCCCGCGGCAAGGTCACCACGAGCCGGGCTGCGCCCGATGACTGCTCGGAACCGCAGCCTGCCAGCACGGCACAAAGTGTCAATGCCAGCCATACACTCCCCCTCTGAACAACAAGCCCCATGAAGTCCTCGTCCATTGCATGGCGCGAACGCCGGCGCGGACTATGCGAAGAGGACAGGTTTTCTTGCGTTTGGGCGCGTGCTTTTACGCAGATACCTTCCGGCGGTCTGAGATGTGCCGAGAATAAGAGAATGAGAGGGCGTTGCGATTCTGGGATTCACGCACGCACGCTCCTCTCAAGGGCTGCTCACATGCGTTCGCCGGGCAATTGGCTGGCCTGCTTCACCCATGCGGTGAACTGGGCTTCGTCGAGCGGGACGCCCTCGCGGATGTCGAGGTAGCGCGTGTCCTGGCTCTTGGACTCTCCAGGGGGAACAGGCTTCAGCGACAGGCCGCGGAAGAACGCCACCTTGATGTACTTGGTGAAGCAATGAATGCCGAGGAACCAGCCCTGACCCTCGACGCCATAAAAGGGTGAGTTCCATTTGACTGCCTTGCTCACGCCAGGGACGGCGCGCTCGATGAGCGCGTCCAGGCGGAGCCCGACGTCGCGCTTCCAGCCCGGCATGGCCTCGATGTAGGCCTGGACGGGCGCGTCGCCGTAGCCCTTCGCGATCTGCGGATTGCCACCCGACAGGAGGCGCGGTTCCTTGGCCTTCGCGGTGCTTTTGCCCTGGGTCGCCGTGGCCTTGGACGCCGCGGTGCGCGCGGGTGCTTTCTTCGCCGCGGTCTTCGTGGGCTTGCGGGTTGCTGCCTTGGCGGTCGTCTTGCGCGCTGGGGCCGCCTTTGCCGTGCGCCGCTGGGGGGCCGCCTTCTTCGCGACCTTCGCCGCCTTCTGGGGTGCTTTGCCGGCCATGGTGTCTGCTCCGTTCAGAGGGATTGCGAACGGGGCGAATATAAGCGGGATGGGAAACACGCTGGGTGGAAGGTGGCGGGTTACTTCGTGCCCCGGGCCGCGAAGACACCGCGGAGCCGCGCATCGCGCAGCCAGAGCCCGAGCCAGAGCAGCGTCGCGACGTAGACGGGGAAGAGCATGTGGGAGAAGAGCGGGTTGCCGACCCGGACATGGGTGGCGACCGCGCCTCCGAGGTAACCCGTCCACAAGACGGCCCCCAGCACGGAGACCCGCGGGATGAGGTACACGGCCAGGCACGCCAACTGGACGATGCCCAGGCCGAAGAGCACGCTGACCGGGTAGCCGAGCTCCACCGTTCCCGCTTGCGCCTCGGGAATCTGGAGCAGCTTCCCGGTGGCATCGAACAGCAGGAAGAGGACGGCGATGCCGCTCAGCACGCGTCCGGTCCACAGGGCCTTCTTCGAGGCGGACCGTGCGCCCGACTGCGGGCGGGTGGCGGGGATGGCGGGCTGGAACTCGGTGTGGGTCGTCGTGGTCATGGCGTTCTCCGTGAAGCGGTTTTGAGAGGTGGACCGCCATGGCCGGCGAAAATCATCGGTGGGTCGGAAAAAAGATTCGGGGCCCCTCGCGGGTCACTGACCGGGGCTCATTCAAGGGGAGGTAGCCGCCGCTGGCAGGGCCCATGCTCCCCAATGGTTGGAAGCACTGGCCCTGCATCGACGGGCAGGTCGACCCGGGCTACTTCAGCGGCACCTCGGAGGCGTTGGAGGCGGCCTCCGCCGTGGACTGGCGCTGCCCGCCGCGGGCGAACATGCGTGCGAGCCACGAGCCGCGAGCCGCGATGCACGCCTGGGCCAGGTCGGACTGGGGCGCGATGTCATAGAAGCCATGGAAGGCCCCGCCCCAGACGTGCAGTTCGCACTCACCACCGGCGGCCAGGATGCCGCGGGCATAGGCGACGGCTTCGTCTCGAAAGGTCTCCGCCCCTCCAACGTCGATGAAGGTGGGCGGCAGTCCCCGGAGGTTCGACGCCCGCGCGGGCGCGGAATACGGCGACACATCCGGCCCGCCGCAGCGGTCTCCCAGCACCGCCCGCCAGGCGGTCAGATTGCTGATGCGGTCCCAGACGCCGACGCCCTCGTAGCGCAGCGCGGACGCCGTCTCGTTCCGGTCATCCAGCATCGGGCATTGCAGGAGCTGGCCCAGCAACTGGGGACCCTGCCTGTCCCGCGCCAGCAGCGTGGTTCCCGCCGCGAGTCCTCCACCGCCGCTCCCGCCGAAGATGACCAGTTGGCGCGGGTCGAACCGGAGCATGTCCGCGTTCGCCACCATCCACTGCAGGCCGGCGTAGCAGTCCTCCACCGGGATGGGCGCGGGGTGCTCGGGCGCCAGGCGGTATTCGACTGTCACGCAGACCGCATCATGTTGAAGCGCCCAGTCCACGAGCGGCTTCGCGCCCGCGAAGCGGGTCCCCATCACCATGCCACCGCCATGGATGTGATAGACGGCGGGGCCGGGAACCGCGTGGTCCTTCCGGGCAATGACCGAGACCCCGATTTCGGCGCCCTGATACCCGGGGATGCTGAAGTCCGTGCAACGGACCGGCGCATCGCCAATCAGCGCTTCCCGGGACACGTGGCTCAACTGGCGGAAGTGCCCGAGTTGCTCCAGCGTCATCTTCACGGGGACATACCCCTCCAGCGAGGGGAGGAGGGACGCCAGCAGTGGATCGAAGTCGAGCGATGCGGTCGGGCGGGTCATTCGCGTTCCCTCCTGGATGAGAGCCAGACCCGTATCACAGTCACACCGCGGAGAGCTTTTGAGCCAGTCCCTGGCGACGGAATTCCTTCACCAGGTAGTCCACGAAGACGCGCGTCTTCGAAGGGAGCTGCCGATGTCCGGCGAAGTAGAGCGAAATCGGGCCGATGTCTGCGTGCCAGTCGGGCAGCAGCCGCACCAAGGTGCCCGCTTCCAGGTATGGCAACACGTTCAGCCTCGCGACCAGGGTGACGCCCAGCCCCGCCAGCGCGCAGTGCGCGAGGCCTTCCGGGTCATTGAGAATCATGCGCGGCCGCAGCTCGATAGACACCCGCGCTCCCGCCTTGTTCTGCAGCGTCCAGGTGTGGAGCCGTCCCGTCTTCGGTGAGCGCAGGGTGATTCCCTCCAGGTTCCGCAGGTCCTCGGGTGACTGGGGTGGGGTGATGCGCGCCACGTAGGACGGCGCCGCCACCGCGATGATGTGGACCCGGGCCAGCTCCCGCGCGACCAGCCCCGAGGGCAAGTCAAAGCCGCCTCCAATCGCCGCGTCGAAGCCGTCCGCGATGAGGTCCGCCGGCCGGTTGTCGAAGTGCCAATCCGGAACAACGGCGGGGTAGCGCGTGAGGAAGTCCTTCATCAGGGGCAGCACGTATCCGCGCCCGAACGCCGCGGCCATGCTGACCTTCACCACGCCCGCGGGCTTCCCGGCGGACCGCGCCATGTTGGAGATGGCCGCCTGGAGCGTGTCCAGGCTGCCGCTCGTCTCGCGAAGGAATCGCTCACCAGACTCCGTCAGCGTCAGCTTCCGCG
The DNA here is from genome assembly GCA_046520405.1 of Myxococcus sp. 1LA. Classification (GTDB taxonomy): domain Bacteria; phylum Myxococcota; class Myxococcia; order Myxococcales; family Myxococcaceae; genus Myxococcus. Next base: position 222 of record JBKGHI010000236.1, on the reverse strand, counting down.
TGCTGCGCTGGAACAGGCGCACGCCCAGCCGGGACTCCAGCCGCGCGACATTCTGACTCACCGCCGCGGGCGTCAGCCCCAGGTGGCGCGCCGCCGCCGAAAAGCTCGCGGACTGCGCGCTGCGCACGAAGCACTCCAGGGTGATGAGGTTTTCCATGCCGGGAACGCTAGGAGCCTGTCGCGGTAATCACGGGGGGCTTGCCCGGAAGGAGGCCCCCGTGG
>JBKGHI010000235.1:0-13839 GCA_046520405.1 Myxococcus sp. 1LA | reverse complement strand
ATCCGGCAGGCCGGGTTCGGTGACGTCGTCGACAGTGAGCACATGTTCCTGCGTCTCTTCCGCGAGTTCTCCCAGCGCGAGGTGTTGCCATGAGTGTGAGTCCGCCGGCTTCGGAGCAGTCCCACCTCGCGAACCAGCGGCTGGCGTTCGGGCTGGCGCGCATCGGCCTGGGGCTCAACATCGCGCTGCATGGGCTCGTCCGGCTGCCCAACCTGTCGGGCTTCGCGGCGGGCATGCGCGATTCATTCGGGCAGAGTCCGCTGCCGCCTTCGCTCGTCTACGCGACGAGCCTCGCGATTCCGGTGGCGGAGGCGCTCGTCGGCGTGTTGCTCCTGGTGGGCATCCGGGTCCGCGACCTGCTGGTGGCCGGCACGCTCCTGATGCTCCTGCTGATTGGGGGTGCTTGCTCCGCGCAGAACTGGAACGCGGCGAGCATCCAGATGATCTACCTGGCCTTCTACGTCGTGCTCCTCGCCACCGTACACCTCGACCATCTCTCCATCGACGCGTGGCGCCGTTCAGGCCCGGCGTCGAAGGGGACTCAACCGTAAAGGAAGTCGCGATTCGCGACGAAGGTCGCGAAGTGGAAGGCGCAGCCGGGCCTGTCCGCCGCGAACATCCGCGCCGCCATCGAAGGCTCGCTGAAGCGCCTGCGGACGGACTGCGTGGACCTCTATTACGCGCACGAAGACGACGCGAGCAACTGGGCGCGCTGTTCGAGTCCGCAACGCTCACCCTCTCCCCGGACGAGCTCGGCAAGCTCTCCGCCATCACGGCGCCGTAGGGCCTCGCGGCGCTCTGGCTTGCCGCGGGCCATCGCGGCTCCTACGCTCCCGGGCGCTGGCGCGGTCCTCGCGCCGGCGTCCACCGGGAGCCCGCCGCATGTCCAACCCCACCGCGCCCGTCATCGGCATCATTGGTGGCAGTGGCCTGTACCAGATGGATGGCCTGACGGACGTCGAATGGAAGAAGGTGACGTCCCCATTCGGTGAGCCTTCGGACGAGCTGTGCTTCGGCACGCTCGCGGGCCACCGGGTCGTCTTCCTCCCGCGTCATGGGCGGGGGCACCGGCTGGCGCCGACGGACATCAACTTCCGCGCGAACATCGACGCGCTCAAGCGCAGCGGAGTGACGGACTTGCTCTCGCTGTCCGCCGTGGGCGGCCTGCGCGAGGAGTACCCGCCGGGCACCTTCGTCGTCGTGGACCAGTTCATCGACCGGACCTTCGCCCGGGAGAAGAGCTTCTTTGGCACCGGTCTGGTGGCCCATGTCTCCATGGCGAAGCCGGTGTGCTCGCGGCTGGGAGACGCGGTGATTTCCGCGTGCGAGGGCCTGGGTGTCGTCGCGCGCCGGGGCGGCACCTACCTGGCCATGGAGGGGCCTCATTTCTCCTCCGCTGCGGAGAGCCACCTGTACCGGAGCTGGGGCTGTGACGTCATCGGCATGACGAACATGCCGGAGGCCAAGCTCGCGAGGGAGGCGGAGCTCTGTTACGCGACGGTGGCCATGGTCACCGACTTCGACTGCTGGCATCCGGCCCATGACGCCGTCACCGTGGACCAGGTGGTGTCCGTGTTGCTGGGCAACGCGGGCAAGGCGAAGGGGCTGGTGAAGAACGTGGTGCCGCTGCTCGGCGGGCACGCCGGTCCGTGCGAGCAGGGCTGCCAGAAGTCGCTGGACCACGCCATCATCACCGCGCCCACGGCCTGGGACCCGGCGATGGTGGAGAAGCTGTCCGCGGTGGCGGGCCGGGTGCTGCGCCGATGAAGGTCCATGGCAAGCCGATGCGCTCCATCTGGCTGGCGCCGGACGCGCAAGCCGCGGAGGCCATTGACCAGACGCGGCTGCCGCACGCGCTCGTCACGGTGCGGCTGGCGACGCTGGACGATGCCGCGCATGCCATCCGGAGCATGCAGGTGCGGGGCGCGCCGCTCATCGGCGCCACCGCGGCCTATGGCGTCTGGTTGGCCCTGCGCGCGGACGCCTCCGACGGCGCGCTGGAGCAGGCCCTCACGGTGCTGCGGGGCACTCGCCCCACCGCGGTGAATCTGCACTGGGCCCTGGATGACATGCGCCAGTGGCTGGCCCGACTGCCCCCGTCCGAGCGCGTGGCCGCGGCCCTTCGCCGCGCAGAGGCCATCAGCGACGAGGACGTGGCCATCAACCGTGCCATCGGCGCGCACGGGCTCAAGCTCCTGGCGGAAGCCTGGGCGCGAAAGGGCCGTCAGGGCCGGCTGGAGGTGCTCACGCACTGCAACGCCGGTTGGCTGGCCACGGTGGATTTCGGCACGGCGCTGTCGCCCATCTACCAGGCGCACGACGCGGGCATCCCCGTGCACGTCTGGGTGGATGAGACGCGCCCGCGCAACCAGGGCGCGCAGCTCACGGCCTGGGAGCTGGGACAGCACGGCGTCCCGCACACCGTCATCGCGGACAACGTGGGCGGCCACCTGATGCAGCACGGGCAGGTGGACCTGTGCATCGTCGGCACGGACCGCACCACGGCCCAGGGCGACGTGGCGAACAAGATTGGCACCTATCTCAAGGCGCTGGCGGCGAAGGACAACGGCGTGCCCTTCTACGTGGCGCTGCCGTCGCCCACCATCGACTGGACGCTGCGGGACGGCGTGCGCGAAATCCCCATCGAGCAGCGTGATGGCGCGGAGTTGAGCGACGTCACCGGGCGGTTGGCCTCCGGCGAGGTGGCCACGGTGCGGATTACGCCCGAGGGGAGCCCCGCCGCGAACTACGCCTTCGACGTGACGCCCGCGCGGCTGGTGTCGGCGCTCATCACCGAGCGCGGTGTGTGCTCGGCCTCGCGGGAAGGCCTGTTGTCGCTCTTCCCGGAGCGACAGGGGCGGGTGGAATGAGCGGCGTGGGGGAGCACCTCGCCCTGCGCGAGTCGATGATTGCCACCGCGCGGCGGATGAATGCGTCCGCGCTCAACCAGGGCACCTCCGGCAACCTGAGCGTGCGCGTGGAGGGCGGCTTCCTGCTGACGCCCACCGGCATGGACTACGACGTGTTGGTGCCAGAGGACCTGGTGCTCATGCGCTTCGACGGAAGCCACGAGGGCCGGCGGAGTCCGTCCTCGGAGTGGCAGCTCCACCTGGACATCCTGGCCGCGCGTCCGGAGGTGGGCGCGGTGCTGCACGCGCATTCCATGTTCTGCACCACGCTGGCGTGCCTCCACCGGGACATCCCCGCCTTCCACTACATGGTGTCCGCGGCGGGGGGCACCGACGTGCGCTGCGCGCCCTACGCCACGTTCGGCACGGCGGAGCTCGCCGCGAACGTGCTCGCCGCGCTGGACGGGCGCAAGGCGTGCCTGATGGCGAACCACGGCATGGTGGCGCTGGGCAAGGACCTGGGCTCGGCCTTCAAGCTGGCCGTCGAGGTGGAGACGCTGGCCGCCATGTACTGGCGGGCGCTCCAGGTGGGCCAGCCGGTGCTGCTGGACGGCGCGGAGATGGCGCGCGTCCTGGAGAAGTTCAAGACGTACGGCCAGCAGCCGACGCTCCCTCCGCGCGAAGGGTGAGGACCGTCACCTCCGCGGGCACGCCGATGCGGAAGGGCAGCCAGTGTCCCGTTCCGCCCGACACGTAGAGCTGGTGGTCGCCCTGGCGGTAGCGGCCCAGCATGTACTTGAAGGCGAACCAGAAGGCCGGAACGCCCAGGAAGGCCACCTGGCCGCCGTGGGTGTGGCCGGCCAGCGTCAGCCGGGCGTTGCGCTCGGCCGCGAGCGGGAAGAAGTCCGGGTGGTGCGTCAGACACAGCACGACCTCTTCGGGCGCGACATCGCGGAAGGAGGCCTCCGCGGACTGCTGCATGCGCTCCGCCTTCACGCGGTGGCTGCGGCCGGACATGGGATAGTCCACGCCCACCACACGCACGCGCTGCCCGGCGTGCTCGAAGGCGTGGGACGCGTCCACCAGCAGGCGCACGGGGCCGCCGCGCGCCTCCACGTCGGCATAGGCCTGGCGGATGGCCCCCAGTCCGCGCCAGTGCTCGTGGTTGCCCAGGATGGCGAGCATTCCGTGGCGCGCCTGGCACTCCGACAGCGCCGCCATGGTGCCGTCGAGCTGGTCCAGGTCGTCGATGAGGTCCCCCGTCATCACCTGGAGGTCCACCTTGGCGTCGTTCATCGCCCGCACGGCGGCTTGCAGGTACTGCGTGTCGATGAAGGTGCCGACGTGGACGTCCGTAATCTGTCCGATGCGGAAGCCGTCCAGCGCGGGAGGCAGCCGGGGCAGTCGAATCTCGACCTCGCGGACCGAGAACTGCGAGTACCCGTTGGCGAGTCCCACCGAGCTGGTTCCGGCCGCGAGCAGCGGCACCGCGCGGCCCGCGTTCGTCAGCAGGTTGCGGCGCGCCATGTTCACCGGAGCGGATTGGGTCGGAGTCGCGGTCAGCGGGGGCTCCTGCCGGGCGGGACGCTCCAGCCACCTGCGCAGCAGGAGGAGGGGCCCGCCGATGAGCACCACCATGATGATGGCGACGGACCATCCCACGGAGAAGACCCGCAGGGCCGCGTCTCCCACGGGGAGCTGCGCGTGCCGTCCAGCGATGGCCGAGTAGAGCCACGCCACCAGGGACAGGAAGGTTCCCAGCGCGAAGACACCGAGGCGCAACTTGCGGAGCAGGCCAGGCCACAGCGAGCGGAGCACCGCCCACGCGCCCACGTTGAAGAGGAGGAGGAACAGCAGCCTGCCCATTTACGGTGCTCCCTTGGCGTGAAAGGGAGCAGTCATAGCCGGGGCGGACGACATGCGCCGCAGGAAGTGGCTGGAGGACAGGGGCAGGGGCGTCATCTGGCGGCCGTGTGGGGAGTCAGGCGGAGGAGGGGCCCGCTGCCGGGCCGCTTTCCGGGGTTGGGCCCTTTACGCTCGAACGGGACGTTCCATTCCGCGGCATGTCCGGATACCGGGGCCGGCCTGCTCCGGAGTGGAATGGAACGTCCATTCCACAGGGCCCCACCCGATGGGACTGTCTTCCCGCCTTGAAGTGGACCCGCCGTTCCGCGAGGTCTCCCACCCCCCCGTGGTGCGGCCCCCCTACTTGGAATGGACGTTCCGCTCCAGCGCGCCTCACTCCCGGCCGGGGCTGGCCATGCGCAGATGGGCGTGGAGTGTTTCCGTGCGCAGGTAGAGGAACTGGGCGTCGCCAAAGGCCAGGGCATCGCCGTCGTTGAGCATCCGTTCCTGCTCGGGACCCAGCGCCGAGGCGTTGACCCAGGTGCCATTCATGGAACCCACGTCCCGTACCGAGCAGTCGCCGGCCTGGGCGTGCCACCGCAGCGTGGCGTGGTGCTTGGACACGGACGGGTCCGGCACCACCAGGGCGCAGCCTTCGATGCGCCCCACGGAGAACTCCTGGCCATCCACCTCCGGCCTCAGGAAGTGGACCTCCAGGGCATCGAAGCCGCGCAGCATGACGAACAGCCGGTCCACGAGCCGTGTCCGGTGCGCCATGCCCACCGTGCGTGCCTCGCCGAGCCGCAGGGCCACTTGTTGGAACACGGGCTCGGGAGGCTGCTGGACCAGCACGACGCGGCCCGACGCTTCGAGGAAGGCCTCCAGGGTTGCCAGGGCGAACGGGCGCAGTTGCTTGACGGACGGCATGGTGCCCGCACCTTAAACCGCGTTGCGAGAAGTTGGCGCCCGACCGTTGCCTTCCCTCGCGGAGTGTCCACCGTCGGTCGAGCGCCGCGCCGCCCCTTCGCTCCATGACGCGCGCGACCTTTTTTGAGGAGAGGGCGTCCGCTTTCATCGCTCCGGGGCAGCTGAACCCCTTCCGCGAAGCCCACCAGGAGCGACGACATGATGATGCGGATGAAGCGGTATGGCGCTGGACTGTTGACGGCATGGCTGCTGGCGGTGGCTCCCGCCTGCGGCGATTCGGACGAAGGCGCGCCGCCGGACGCGGGATTGCCCGATGCAGGGCGGCCCGACGCGGGCGACAGCGGTACGCCCGACGCAGGCGAGGAGCTGCCACCCCTGATGGTGCCCACGGGCTGCAACCCGCTGGCCTCCGAGCATGATTGCCTCCTGCCGTACCCCTCTGACTACTTCCTCGATGAGGACGCGGCGCTGCCGTCCGGGCACCGGGTGCGGTTCTCCGACGCGGCGAAGCTGAAGGCACCGGATGGCACCGCTTTCGACTTCACGGACCTCCACCCGGCAGATGGTTATTCGCACGGGACGCAGGTGCTCGCGCTCTTCCCTGGCGGCGTGGACGACGCGCGCCTTCCCTCCGTGACGAGCCCCACCGCCGCGACGGATGGGGACACCGTGTTCCTCGACGTGGAGCGCGGCGAGGGCGTGCTCCACTTCGCGGAGCTGGACCCGCGGGCACCGGATGATGCGCGCCGTGCCTTGTTGCTGCGGCCCGTGGTGCGGCTGCGCAATACGGCCCGCTACATCGTCGCCCTGCGCGGGTTGACGGCGAAGGACGGGACGCCCGTGCCGGTGCCCGAAGGCTTCCGGCGCATCCGGGATGGTCAGACGGCGGGAGACCCGCTGCTGGCGCCGCTGGCCGCCCGCTACGAAGCGGACATCTTCCCGGCGCTGGAGGCGGCCGGCGTGCCGCGCTCGGAGCTGCAGCTCGCGTGGGACTTCACCACCGAGTCGGAAGAGGGCGTCACGCGGGACATGCTCCAGGTGCGGCGACTGGCGATGGAGGCGTTGGAGGCCACGCCCCCCGTCGTCACGGTGACGCAAGTCCAGGATGACGTGGACGCCAACGTCGCCCGGCGCATCCTCGGCACCTTGCGGGTTCCGCTCTTCCTGGAGAGCGACCAGCCCGGTGCGCTGCTCTCGCGTGATGACGAGGGCCTCGTGCGCCGCAACGGCGATGCGGAGGTTCCCTTCACGCTCCAGATTCCCCGCAGCGTCTGGGGACAGTCCGTGGCGCCGGTGCGCTTCCTCCAGTACGGCCACGGCTTCTTCGGCCGGCAGGCGGAGGCGGATGGCTCGTTCGTGCGGCCCTTCATCCAGGCCACGCGGATGGTGGTGCTGACGGTGGATTGGTGGGGCATGTCGCAGACGGATGCGCCGGGCGTGCTCCAGGCGATGGCCGGCAATCCCGGCCAGACGATGCGTTTCACCGACCGCGTCCACCAGGGCATGGTGAATCAGCTCGCGGTGACGTACGCGGCTCGGACGACCCTGGCGGAGTTGCCGGAGCTTCAGGACGACGGTGTACGCGTCTACGACCCGGAGCAGACGTACTTCTACGGCATCAGCCAGGGGCACATCCTGGGCGGTACCTACATCGCGCTGTCGCCGCACGTCTCACGCGCCGTGTTCAGCGTGGGCGGGGCGGACTTCTCGCTGATGATGTTCCGCGCGCGGCCCTTCGGCATGTTCCTGGATGCGATTGCCCACACGGTTCCCGACGCGTTGGACCAGCAGAAGTTCGCCGCGCTGACGCAGACGTCCTTCGACCGCATCGACCCGCTCACGTATGCGCCGCATGTGCTCGGCGACCTCTATCCCGGAGCGCCCGCGTCGCGCCGGGTGCTGGTGCAGTACGGGCTGGGGGACGCGCAGGTGCCCAACGTGGCCACCGAGCTGCACGCCCGCGCCATGGGGCTGACGCAGCAACTGCCCGCCACCTGGCGGGTGCCCATGTTGCCCGCGGAAGAGGGAACGGTGGAGGGCTCCGCGCTGGTGCAGTTCGACTTCCGCCTGCCGGCGCCGCTGCCAGGAACGTTCGCGGACCTGCCCGCCTCGGACAACGCCGTCCACGAAGGGGTGCGCCGGGATGCCAACGGCCGGGAGCAGGTGGACCGCTTCCTGAGGCCCGATGGGCACGTGGAGCCCACCTGCGACGGAATCTGCTTCGGCGGCAACTAGCCGGCATCGAGCAGGAGCTTCCTCCGCGCGTCATCGATGGATGCGCGGAGGAGTGCCGCCCCCTGACTCCATCTTCAGGGGGCGGATGGGCCCAGGCCGCTTCGGCGGACCTCGGACCGCATTGGCCGAAGCCCCCGAAGCGGCGCGCTGCTCCAGGGGCCCGCGAAAGGGCTGGCGCGGCGGCGAAGCGTGCGCGCTACGTCGCCGCGTCCGGCTTCAGATTCTTCAGCAGGTGGTCGCCGAAGTCCTCACGCAGCTTCGTCTTGAGGAACTTGCCGGTGGACGTGCGTGGCACCTGCGGGACGAAGACGTAGTCATCCGGCAGCCACATCTTCGCGAACTGGCCGGCCAGGTGCGCGGTCAGCTCGTCCTTGGTGACCTGCTGGCCTTCCTTCAGCGCCACGGCGGCCAGCGGGCGCTCATCCCACTTCGGGTGCTTCGCGGCGAACACGGCCGCCTCCAGCACCGCCGGGTGGGCCATCAACGCGTTCTCCAGCGCCACGGAGGAGATCCACTCGCCACCCGACTTGATGACGTCCTTGCTGCGGTCGCAGATGCGCACGTAGCCCTGCGGGTCGATGGTCACCACGTCGCCCGTCTTGAACCAACCATCCTGCGTGAAGCGGTCCGCGCCCTCGTCGCTGAAGTAGGACGACGCGACCCAGGGTCCACGGACCTCCAGCTCGCCCATGGTCTCCCCATCCCAGGGCAGCAGCTTGCCGTCGTCACTGGAGACACGCGTCTCCACGAAGGGCAGCGCGAAGCCCTGGGACGCGCGCGCCGCGGACTGCGTCTCCGGCGCCGCCTGCCGCATGGGCCCCTTGAGCTTCGCCATCGTGCCGACGGGGCTCATCTCCGTCATGCCCCACGCGTGGACCACTTCCAGTCCGTGCCGCTTCTGGAAGCCCTCAATCAGCGACGGCGGCGCCGCCGAGCCACCAATCAGCATGGACCGCATGCTGCTCAGGTCCCACTTGCCCGGCGTCTGGTCCAGCAGCGCCAGGATGCCAATCCAGATGGTGGGCACGCCGCCCGCCATGGTGACCTTCTCCGCCGCCATCAGGTCCAACAGCGAGGCCGGGTCCAGGTGCGGCCCGGGGAACACCAGCTTCGCTCCGGTGAGGACGGCGTCGAAGGCCAGGCCCCACGCGGCGGCGTGGAACATGGGCACCACCGGCATCACCGCGTCCACCTCGCGCATGCCCGTCACATCCGTCATGCAGCACGCCAGGGCGTGCAGCACCGTGGAGCGGTGGCTGTAGAGCACCCCCTTCGGATTGCCCGTGGTGCCCGACGTGTAGCAGAGCATCGACGCGGAGTTCTCATCGACCTGGGGAAAGTCGAAGTGGGGGGACTCGGCCGCCAGCAGCGCTTCGTAGTCCAGCGTCCCCTCCGGCGCGGGGCCCGCGTCCGGCACCACGATGACGTGGCGGATGCCTGGCACCGCGTCCTTGAACTTCTCGAACAACGGCAGCAGCGAGCGGTCCACCACCACCACGGAGTCTTCCGCGTGCCGCGCGATGTAGCCCAAATCACTGGGGTGCAGGCGCAGGTTGAGCGTGTGCACCACCGCGCCCATGCAGGGCACGCCGTAGTACACCTCCAGGTGCCGGTAGTGATTCCAGCTCAGCGTGGCCACCCGGTCCCCGGCCTTCACGCCCAGGCGGGTGAGGGCGTTGGCGAGCCGGCACGTGCGCTCGTAGAAGTCCGCGTACGTGTAGCGGTGCAGCGACTTGTCCGGGTTTCGGCTGACGATTTCCGAGCGCGGGAAGAAGGTCCGCGCGCGCTCCATGAGGTGGCTCAGCGTGAGCGGGAAATCCATCATGCGGCCTGGCAGCATCGGCACCCTTCCTTGTGGACGGCGTGAGGAGGTACCGATGCTAACGGAGCGCGGACCCGTGCTTCATCCGCGCATCCGCGATGCCGCGACGCGTCAGCCGAAGAAGACCTGCGCGACTTCGAAGAATTCCTGAGGCACGCGCTTCAGCTCGCGGGTGGCATCGGCCAGGTCCACGCTGATGATGTCGTTGCCTCGCAGCGCGGCCATCTTCCCGAACTCGCCGCGGGCCACCATGTCGCAGGCGTGGACGCCGTAGCGGGTGGCCAGCACGCGGTCATGCGGGGTGGGCGCGCCGCCGCGCTGGATGTGTCCCAGCACGGACACGCGCGTCTCGAAGCCGGTGCGCCGCTCGATTTCGTGGGCCAGGATGGTGCCCACGCCGCCGAGCCGCGGCCTGCCTGCTTCGTCCAGCGCGCCGCTGGTGACGAGCTGCTCCTGCTGGTCCGCGGACAGCTTGATGCGCGTGCCCTCCGCCACCACGACGATGGAGAAGGTGCGCCCGCCCGCGTGGCGGCGCTGGATGTGCTCGGCGACCTTCTCCAGGTCGGCCGGAATCTCCGGGACGAGGATGACGTCCGCGCCGCCGGCGATGCCCGCGTAGGTGGCAATCCAACCCACGTGACGGCCCATCACCTCGCAGACGATGACGCGCTTGTGCGACTCCGCGGTGGAGTGCAGCCGGTCAATGGCCTCGGTGGCGATGGCGACGGCCGTGTCGAAGCCGAAGGTGAAGTCCGTGGCGTTGATGTCGTTGTCGATGGTCTTGGGCACACCGACGATGCGCAGCCCTTCCTGCGACATGCGCGTGGCGGCCGACAGCGTGCCCTCGCCACCAATGGCGATGACGGCGTGGATGCCGTTGCGTTCGATGGCGCGCTTGACGCGCTCCAACCCGTTTTCGACCTTGAACGGATTGACGCGCGAGGTGCCGAGGATGGTGCCGCCCCGGTGGAGGATGCCGGAGGTGGTTTCACGCGTGAGGCGGAAGTGGTTGTCCTCCAACAACCCCTTCCAACCATCTCGGAGGCCCATCATCTCGAAGCCGTGGGCGTTGGCGCGGCGGACGACGGCGCGGATGACGGCGTTCAGGCCGGGGCAGTCGCCCCCGCCGGTGAGCACGGCGACTTTCATGAAGAAACGTTCTATCGCGCCCGGCGCCAGACGCGATGTCCAAGTTTGCCCGAGCGCTCAGCCGGGGACCTTCCAGCCATCTATCCGAACACCGCCGGACGGCGCCCGGCCCAGGGGCTGGCCGCCTCCAATTGCGCGGCGAGCCGGAACAGGGTGGCCTCGTCTCCGAGACGCCCCATGAACTGAACGCCCACGGGCAGGCCATCCGGGCTCCAGTGGAGCGGCACGCTCATGGCGGGCAGCCCCGCCGTGTTGGCCAGCGGGCAGTAGGAGGCATAGGCCGCCGCCCGGAGCAGGGGCGCCATGGGCTCGCCGGGCGGCGCGGAGAAGGTACCCAGAGGCGGAGCGGGCTCGTTGAGGGTGGGCATCAGCCAGACGTCCACGTCCTCGAAGTGGCGCAGGGCGGCGCGGCTGTGGCGCTGCAACTCCGTGCTGGCCAGCAGATAGGCCGACAGGCCCTGGTCCAGGCCGTATTGGTAGAGGGCCCAGGTGAAGGGCTCGAAGTGTGACGCCTCCGGACTGCGGCCGATGCGCTCGGCCAGCGCGTCGATGCCGTACACGACGCCCGCGGTCCACACCGTGATGAAGTGTTGGCCCACCGCGTCATCCCCGGGCACCTCCAGGCTGCCCTCATCCACGAAGTGGCCCAGGTCCTCCAGGAGCCGGGCCGCGCCGTGGACAGCGGCCAGGCATTCCGGATGGACGGTGGCGCCCATGGGGTTGCGCAGGGCGAGGCGGATGCGCAGCCGTCCCGGGGGCGTGTTGACCTCCTGGATGTAGGGCCGGGCCTTGGCGGGCGCCTGGTACGGCGTGCCGGCGTCGGCGCCGCAGGTGACGTCGAGCAGCGCGCGCTGCTCGCACGGAGCGGGTGAGGGCGTGCTCGGTGATGAGCCAGTGGTAGGCGTCCGCGATGTCGCCGCCCAGCGGGTTGCGGCCCCGGGTGGGCTTGAGGCCGAAGAGGCCACACGCCGCGGCGGGGATGCGGATGGAGCCGCCGCTGTCCGTGGCGTGGGCGAAGGGCACCATGCCGCTGGCCACCGCCGCCGCCGAGCCGCCGCTGGAGCCGCCCGGAGAGCGCGAGGTGTCCCAGGGGTTGCGGCAGGGGCCGAGCAGCTCACTCTCCGTCGTGGGCAACAGCCCCATCTCCGGGGTGTTCGTCTTGCCCAGCACCACCAGGCCGCTGCGCCGGAGGCGCTTCACCAGCTCGCTGTCCTGGTCCGGGACGTAGTCCTTTCCGAAGCGCGAGCCGTGGGTGAGGGGATGGCCCTCCTGCGCCGTGAGCAAATCCTTGAGCAGGAAGGGAACGCCGGTGAAGGGCCCCGAGGGCAGCAGGCCCCGGGCGCGCTCGCGCGCTTTGTCGAAATGTGTCTGGACGACCGCGTTGAGTGTCGGGTTGTGGCGCTCGATGCGGGCAATGGCCGCGTCCACGAGCTCGAGCGGCGTGGCCTCCCGGCGCCGAACGAGTTCCGCCTGGGCGGTCGCGTCGAGACTGACAAAGGGGTCCATGCCCCCGACTCTGGCATGTTTCACACGCCCTGGAAGGGGAGCGGGTGCATGCCTATGTTTCGGACCCGGCCTGGGAGGATTGAGACACCCGTGAACATCCGCGTCTTCGATTCCGAACGGGAAGCGGCCACCGCGTGTGCCCGGAGAGTCGCCCAGGCGGTGCAGGCCCGCCCCTCCCTCGTCTTGGGGCTCCCCACGGGGCGCACGCCGCTCAACGTGTACCGGGCGCTGGTGGAATTGTTCACACGCGGCGGTTTGGATTGGACCCAGGTCCGCACCTTCAACCTGGATGAGTTCCTGGGTGTATCAGCGGAAGACGCGGGCAGCTTCCGCGCCTACATGGACCGGCACCTCTTCCAGCACGTCAACCTGTCTGCAGCCCACATCCACTTCCTGGATGGGAGCACGGAGGACCCGGAGGCGGAGTGCGCGCGCTACGAGGCCCGGCTCGCCGAAGCGGGCGGGCTGGACCTGATGCTGCTGGGGCTCGGCGCGAACGGGCACCTGGCCTTCAATGAGCCCGCGGAGGGACTGCGGGCGCGCTGTCACCGGACGCGGCTGAGCCGCCAGACGCGCGAGGCCAACCTGATGCTCTTCGGGGATGACCCCTCGCGCGTGCCGCTGGAGGCGCTCACCCTGGGCATGGCCAGCATCCTCCAGGCCCGGCAGGCGCTGCTGCTGGCCTTCGGCGAGGCCAAGGCGGAGGCGGTGCGCGGCATGGTGGAGGGGCCCGTGTCCCCCCGCTGTCCCGCCTCCTTCCTCCAGCTCCACCCGGACGTCGAGGTGTGGTTGGACCCGGCGGCGGCCCGCGCGCTGTCCTGAAGAAACTTCAGGAAGTGAACTCGCGATAACCTCCAACAGGGCCCTCCCAAGGCCCCGCAGCCCTCCATTCCCCCTGGAGCAGCGTCATGTCCTCGATTGGAAGCGCCGGTTCCCGTCCCTCGCCGTCCACCCAGACCCGGACGGTGGAGCCCAAGGTGGCGCAGAAGCCCTCCGCCGAGGCCCGGCCGACGCCTTCGGGAAATGCCGTGAAGAACGCGGCCGCCGGGCGCTACCGCGACGGCTTCGACGCCGCGCCGCGCGGGGCGGCCCCTCGCGCAAGCTGTCGGAGGTGGACGGTTTCATCGAGGCCGCGATTGAGCAGAAGCAGACGGCGGCTCTGAAGCCGGCCCTGCCTCCGCTCTCGGGCCGGGCGGCGGCGCCCACGGTGTCCACCGACGCGGCGGGCCGCACGGTGGTGGACCTGACCAGCGGCAACGACACGGCCACCGTCTCCCAGACGGCGGACGGTGGGCTCCAGGTGCGCTCGGGCGGCAACACGGTGACGCTCACCGCGGAGCAGGCGCGGACGGCCATCATCCGGGGCGGTGACGGCAACGACACCATCACCGTGGACGCCAGCGTCACCCAGGGCGTGCGCATCGAGGGCGGCGCGGGCGACGACACGCTGGTGGGCGGCGCCGGGGATGACAGGCTGGATGGCGGCGCGGGCAGCGACACCATCCG
>JBKGHI010000234.1:0-13877 GCA_046520405.1 Myxococcus sp. 1LA | reverse complement strand
GCGCGGGCGCGCGCCGTCGACCTCGGCCTCGTCCAGCAGCAGCTCCGGCGGGGGCGGCGGCACCACCAGCGGCTCGTCGCCATTGGCGCCGTCCAGGGGGGCGTCCGCCGTGGCGGCGGACAGCTGATCGGCGAAGAACTCGCCGACCTCCAGGGAGAAGCGCTCCGTCAGCTCCCCACCCGCCACCTGCTCACCCTGGTCGGTGAGCTTGAGCTGGGCCTCGCGGTCCATGGCGATGTAGTGGAACTTGCGCAGGAAGAAGAAGTAGTTGTCGAACTCGAGCGATACGCTCGGCTCGAGCGCGGCCTTCACGTCTGCCAGCTTGTTCGAGCGTCCAAGACGGCCGTTCTCCCTCAGGTTCCGGAGGATGAACAGCGCCTCGCCACTGACGGTGTCGCGATTGAGGGCGGGCTTCTGCATGGGGAAGGGACTCTATGCCGTCCCCACGCCGTGGCTCAACGGATGACTGGCGGTAAAACGCGGGCCGCTACTTGATGCGCAAGAGCTGCTTCACCGTCTCCAGGACCTCCACGAAACGCACCGGCTTGCGCAGGTAGATGTCCACGCCCAGTTGCATGGCGCGGTCCTGCGCTTCCTTGCCGCCAGCGGAGATGGCGATGATGGGGATGGCGCGCAGCGCCTCCTCCTCCCGCATGCGCTCCACCAGGGCGAAGCCGTCCATCACCGGCATGTAGAGGTCCGTCATCACCAGGTTGAAGCGGTCCTCGCGCAGCATCTGCAGCGCGTGGTGCCCGTCCGGCGCGAAGTGGACCTCCAGGGGGACCTTCCCGTGCAGCTCGCCGCTGGCCAGCTTCTTCAGCACGTAGCTGTACATCTCGATGATGTGCGGGTTGTCCTCGACGATGAGCACACGATACCCCTCGTGCTCTGCGTGGGACGCGTGGCTGTCTGCTCCTGCCGCACTCAAGATGTCACCCAGTTTCCGTCGGTCCTGCTCGCGCTCCACGCGAACGCCGACGCCCGCGGGCTGATCGGGGCCCGCCGGCCGCGTCCAGGCCACGGTTCCGCTGACTTCTACCGGATCCAGCAGGCCCGGGAAAGAAAGTGCGAGCCGGACCTCGTCCCCCAGCCGGAAGGCCTGGTCCGTCTGAACGAACAGGCCCTCATGGGACAGGTTCTCCGTCACGTCACGGGCCTGGCGCCCGTCCGTGTAGTCCACTCTCAGCACGGCCGGGACGCGGGGGTGCTGGCGCTTGTCCTCTGGACCGGGGCTCATAACAAGGGCTTGAAATCGCTCGGCAATTTGCTGATGGCAACCCAGTGTAGCTTCGAGGGTTTATGTTGACAACGTAGCCATTGGGGCAATACGTACCGGCCCGCCATGGCGGAGCCCCTGTTCACCTCTGAAGAGCAGAAGAAGTTCGACGCGGGAATCGCGGAGATCATCTCCCACTACCCTCCGGATCGCAAAAGCGCGGGCATGCTCCCGGCGCTGCGGCTGCTCCAGGAAATCAAGGGGTGGCTGCCCCCGGAAGGGTTGCGGCTGGTGGCGAAGCATCTCGAGGTCACCCCGGAGCGGGCCATGGAAGTGGCCAGCTTCTACGTGATGTACCACCTCAAGAAGCCGGGCAAGTACGTCATCGACGTCTGCACGAACCTGTCTTGCTCGCTGTGGGGCGCGGAGAAGATGCTCGCCTACTTGGAGGAGAAGCTCGGCCTCAAGGCAGGTGAAGCGAACGAGAAGTTCACCTTGCGAGAGACCGAGTGCCTGGCCTCGTGCGGTACTGCGCCCTGCCTGCAGATCAACGAGGATCATCACGAAAGCCTGACGAAGGCGAAGCTGGATGCCATCCTCGCCAAGTTGAGCTGAACCTCCCCCACCCTTCTTATCTTAGGCTTAGGACGTCATCGACATGGCCTCTACGGCAAAGGCGATCGAACCGATCATCTCGGCGGCCTGGGGTAAGCCTCAGTCCTGGACCCTGGACAGCTACCGCAAGCGGGGGGGCTACGAGGCGCTGAAGAAGGCGCTCCAGATGGAGCCCGCCGCCATCATCGACGAGGTGAAGAAGTCGAACCTCCGCGGCCGCGGCGGCGCCGGCTTCCCCACGGGCCTCAAGTGGAGCTTCGTCCCCAAGGACAGCCCCAAGCCCAAGTACCTGGCGGTCAACGGCGACGAGTCCGAGCCGGGCACCTTCAAGGACCGCTACATCCTGGAAGACGACCCGCACATGATGCTGGAGGGCATCGCCATCGCGTCCTACGCGCTGGGCGTGCACACCTGCTACGTGTACCTGCGCGGTGAGTTCAAGTTCCCGGCGGAGCGCACGCAGGCGGCCATCGACGAGGCCTACAAGGCGGGCATCTTCGGCAAGAAGGTCCTGGGCAAGGACTACGAGCTGAACTGCTACTTGGTCCGCGGCGCGGGCGCGTACATCTGCGGCGAGGAGACGGCGCTGCTGGAGAGCCTGGAAGGCAAGAAGGGCTGGCCCCGCCTGAAGCCGCCCTTCCCCGCGGTGGTGGGCCTCTTCGGCTGCCCCACGGTGGTGAACAACGTGGAGACGCTGGCCAGCGTGCCCGCCGTGTTCCAGCAGGGCGCGGACGCCTACGCCAAGCTGGGCACCGACAAGTCGGGCGGCACGCGGCTCGTCTGCCTCTCCGGCACGGTGAACCGGCCGGGCGTCTACGAGGTGTCGATGTTCACGACCCTCGCCGAGCTCATCTACGACGACAAGTACGGCCGGGGCATGCCCGCGGGCCGGAAGGTCAAGGCCGTGATTCCGGGCGGCTCCTCGGCGCCGGTGCTGGGCGCGGACGAGTTGGACGTGGCCATGGAGTTCGAGGCCCTCAAGGTCAAGCAGACCATGGCCGGCTCCGGCGGCGTCATCGTCATGGACGACGCCACCTGCATGGTGCGCAGCCTGTGGCGCGTGGCCCGCTTCTACGCGGAAGAGTCGTGCGGCCAGTGCACGCCGTGCCGCGAGGGCACGCCCTGGCAGACGCGCCTGCTCCGCAAGATTGAAGAGGGCCGCGGCGAGCCGGGCGACATCGACATGCTGTCCAACGTGGCGTCGTCGATTGCCCCCTACCCCCCCATCGGTCTGGGCAACACCATCTGCGCGCTCGGCGACGCGGCGGCGCTGCCCACGCACTCGTTCCTCATGCGGTTCCGGGACGAGTTCGAGGCCCACATCCGTGAGCACCGCTGCCCGTTCGGCGACAAGCCCTGGGGTTCGTTCGGAGACTGGTCTTGAACATCGAGCTCATCCTCTTCGGAGCGTTCGCGCTCCTGACGTTGCTGTCGGCCGGAACGGTCATCTTCGCGCGCAGCCCCATCAATTCGGCCATGGCGCTGGTGTCCACGTTCTTCTTCCTGGCCGGCATCTACGTGCTGCTGTGGGCGCACACGGTGGCCGTCATGCAGGTGCTCGTGTACGCGGGCGCCATCATGGTGCTCTTCCTGTTCGTCATCATGCTGCTGAACCTGGGAGAGTCGCCCACGCGCGGCAAGCCCACGCTGGCGCGCATCGCGGGTGGAGCGGCGACGGTGGGTCTGTTCGCCGCCCTGGCCATCATCCTCCTGAAGGTGCCCGCCGAGCCGGCCACGCTGAGCACGGGGGCCCAGGCCTCCTTCGGCACCATCGCCACCATGGGTCAGGTCATCTTCACCCAGTGGCTGCTCCCCTTCGAAGCGGTGAGCCTGCTGCTGCTGGTGGCCATGGTGGGCGCTGTCGTCGTGGCCAAGTCGCGAATCTGATCGCCCATTCCGGACAACTTTTCTGTGCTAGATGGCGGCGCAGGCAGCCGCTCGCGAGGCCCCGAATCGGCCCATGGTTCCCATCACCTACTACCTCCTGCTTGCCGCCGCCCTGTTCTGCATGGGCATGTTCGGCGTGCTCGTTCGCCGCAACGCGCTGGTCATCTTCATGTGCGTGGAG
The DNA here is from genome assembly GCA_046520405.1 of Myxococcus sp. 1LA. Classification (GTDB taxonomy): domain Bacteria; phylum Myxococcota; class Myxococcia; order Myxococcales; family Myxococcaceae; genus Myxococcus. Next base: position 9,978 of record JBKGHI010000234.1, on the reverse strand, counting down.
CTGATGCTCAACGCGGCGAACCTCACGTTCGTGGCCTTCGCGCGCATGCGCGGGGACGACCTCGGCCACGTGTCCGCCTTCTTCGTCATCGCGGTGGCGGCGGCGGAAGCCGCCATCGGTCTGGCCATCGTCATCGCCGTCTTCCGGAGCCGGGGCAGTGTCCTGGTGGAAGACATCCGGACGATGAAGCACTGATGCCCCCCCAGGAGCCACTGTCATGACTCTCGTCGAATTCTTCCGGGCGGCACCCGTGGCGCCAGACATCCTGGCGCCCTCCCTCTGGCTCATCATCGCCCTGCCCCTGCTGGGCGCGTTCATCTGCGGCGTGTTCGGCAAGATGATGGGCCGCGCCAACGTCCAGCTCGTCGCGTGCGCGGCGGTGGCCGGCTCCTTCTTCCTGAGCGTGCTGGCCTTCTGGGCCACCAGCCACCACAACCCGGAGACGAACCGGCTGGCGGCCATCTTCCCCAACCCGTTCGGCATCGAGCGGGACTTCGTGCGCTACGCGCTGGCGTACGACTACGGCACCTGGTTCTCCGTGGGCGACTTCCGGGTGAACTTCGGGCTGATGGTGGACCACCTGTCCGGCATCCTGCTGCTCATCATCACGGGCGTCGGATTCCTCATCCACCTGTACTCCACCAGCTACATGGAGCACGACGCGGCGTACTGGCGGTTCTTCGCGTACCTGAACCTCTTCGTCGCGGCGATGCTGACCCTGGTGCTGGCCGACAACCTCATCCTGCTCTTCGTGGGCTGGGAGGGCGTCGGTATGGCCAGCTACCTGCTCATCGGCTTCTGGTACGACGACCCGGCCAAGGCATGGGCCGGGCGCAAGGCCTTCGTCACCAACCGCATCGGTGACTTCGCGTTCCTCATCGCCACCTTCCTGCTGGTGCTCCTGGTCTCCGCCTTCACGCAGCAGTCGAACGCGGCGGACTACAACAACGCCGGCACCACCTCGCAGCACTACAAGGCCGCGCTGGCGCAGAAGGGCCCCGTGACGTTCAAGGGCCTGGAGAAGATGGCCGAGGGCCTGGTGGACACCACCGGGGACAAGCTCGACCTGAGCACCCCCATCGAGGCGGGCCCCCTGGCGGGCTATACCTTCGGCGGCGTGATGACGGCGGCCATGCTGCTGTTCCTCCTGGGCGCCGCGGGCAAGAGCGCGCAGCTGCCGCTGTACGTCTGGCTGCCGGACGCCATGGCCGGCCCGACGCCGGTCTCCGCCCTCATCCACGCCGCGACGATGGTCACCGCCGGCGTCTACCTGTTCAGCCGCATGTCCGCGCTGCTGGTGCTCAGCCCCACCGCCATGGCGACCATCGCCATCATCGGCGCGCTCACCTCGCTGCTGGCGGCGCTCATCGCCTTCGCGCAGGACGACATCAAGAAGGTGCTCGCCTACTCCACGGTGTCCCAGCTGGGCATCATGTTCATGGGCGTGGGCATGGGCATCTTCTGGGCGGCCGTGTTCCACCTGATGACGCACGCCTTCTTCAAGGCCTGCCTCTTCCTCGGCGCCGGCAGCGTGATGCACGGCAACGGCGACGAGACGGACATCAAGAAGCTGGGCGGCCTGCGCAAGGAGATGCCCTGGACCTGGGCGACGTTCTTCATCGCCACGCTGGCCATCACCGGCATCATCCCGCTGTCCGGCTTCTTCTCGAAGGACGCCATCCTCCACGGCGTGCACCACAACCACCTCCAGGGCCTGGAGTGGGTGTCCAGCCTCGTCTACTACCTGGGCCTGCTCATCGCCGCGTCCACGGCCTTCTACATGACGCGCGCCTACCTGCTCACCTTCGAGGGTCCCCGCTCGAAGGAGGCCAAGGTGGCCCACGCCCACGAGAGCGCCTGGCAGATGACCCTGCCGCTGGTGGTGCTGGCCATTCTCAGCGTCTTCTCCGCCGTGTACGCGTTCGGCATCAACGTCTTCGACATGACGGCGCAGACGATGCTGGAGAACTTCCTGAGCCCGGTGTTCACCGCGACCAAGCGCATCACCGACGCCAGCACGCTCGTGCAGCTCGACACCAGCCGGCCCCAGCTCTTCCCGGACTACTTCAAGGCCTGGGCGGTGGCCCTGGCGGGTGGCGGCCTGTCCTTCTACATGTACCGCGTCTTCTTCCCCGCGCGGGTGGGCCAGCCGGTTCCGGCCTACGCCCGGGCGGTGCGCCGGGCGGCCCAGAACAAGTTCTACGTGGACGAGCTCTATGAGCTCATCATCATCCGCCCCGTGAAGTTCGCCAGCTTCCTCCTCTTCCGCGTGGTGGACGCGCTGGTCATCGACACCGTGGCGGTCCGCGGCACCGCGTGGGTGACGGCCCGCATGGGCAGCGCGCTCCGGTACGTGCAGTCGGGCGATGCCCAGGCCTACGCAGCAGTGATGGCCATCGCCCTGCTGGGCGGTGTCGTCTACGCCCTCATCCAGGTGATGCAATGAGCTTCTTCGACACCCACCTGCTCAACCTCGTCGTCTTCCTGCCGCTGGTGTTCGCGGCGCTGGTGGCGCTGCTGCCCGCCAGCGAGAACGGCCAGATTCGCACCGTCACGTTCATCGCCATGGCGCTGGACCTGGTGTTCGGCGTCTGGGCGTACCTGTCCTACGTACCGGGCGGGGCGGAGTTCCAGCTCGAGTACCGGGCGCGCTGGTTCGACCTGTTCGGCACCAGCTACCACGTGGGCGTGGACGGCCTGGCCGTGAGCCTGCTGCTGCTCACCGTCTTCCTGGGGCCCCTCGTGGTCCTGGCGTCCACCACGTACATCAAGTTCCGCATCAAGGAGTTCCACCTGGCGCTGCTGGTGCTCCAGACGACGATGCTGGGCGCGCTGGTGTCGCTGGACGTGCTGCTCTTCTACATCTTCTTCGAGGCCATGCTCATCCCCATGTACCTCCTGGTGGGTGTGTGGGGCGCCGAGGACCGCCAGATGGCGGCGGTGAAGTTCTTCCTCTACACGTTGGCCGGCTCGCTGCTGATGCTGGTGGCCATCATCGCCGTGTACTTCATCAGCTCGCCGGTGGGTGCCCGCTCGTTCGACTACGCGAGCATCTACAACGGCCTCCTGGACGCCAACCGTCAGCTCAGCGCGTGCACCACGGCGGGTTCGTGTGACTCGCTCACCGGACTGGCCGCCACGCTGCACACCTGGGGTCCGTGGCTGTTCGCGGCGTTCGCCATCGCGTTCGCGGTCAAGGTCCCGATGTGGCCGCTGCACACCTGGTTGCCGGATGCGCACGTGCAGGCGCCGGTGGCAGGCTCCATGATTCTGGCCGGCGTCACGCTGAAGATGGGCACGTTCGGCTTCTGGCGCTACGCGATTCCCTTCTTCCCGGTGGCCACGCAGCAGGCCCGGCCCTTCCTGGCCACGCTGGCCGTCATCGGCATCGTGTACGGCGCGCTGATGTGCCTGGCGCAGCGGGACATCAAGAAGCTCATCGCGTACTCGTCCGTCAGCCACCTCGGCTACTGCATGCTGGGCATCCTGGCCATCACGGCCGAGGGCGCCACGGGCAGCGCGTACCAGATGCTCAACCACGGTGTGTCCACGGGCGCGCTGTTCCTCCTGTTCGGCTACCTGTACGAGCGGCGCCACTCGCGCCTGATGGCGGACTACGGCGGTATCGCGAAGGTGATGCCGGTGTTCACCGCGGCCTTCGTCATCATCACCTTCTCCTCCATCGCCGTGCCGGGCACCAACGGCTTCATCGGTGAGTTCCTCGTCCTCCTGGGCACCTTCAAGAGCGACCTGGGCGAGGCCGCGGGCAACGCGCACCTGACGACGGTGTTCGGCGCCTTCGCCACGCTGGGTGTCATCCTGGGCGCGGCCTACATGCTGTGGATGGTGCAGAAGGTGTTCTTCGGTGGCCTCACGCACCGGGAGAACCAGCACCTGACGGACATGAACCTGCGCGAGGGCCTCACGGTGCTTCCCTTCATCGTGCTGGTCGCGGTGATGGGCCTGCAGCCGCAGCCCTTCCTGGACCGCCTGGCGCCGTCCACGGAGCGCTTCCTCGCCCGCGCCCGCGTGGGCACGCCGGGTGCGGCGCTGCAGGAGGACCAGCTTCGGGTGGAAGTGATGTCCCTGCCGTCCCGACAGGTCGTCGCCGCGCCGTCCGCGCCCGTTCCGCTGGCCGCCGCCCCGGCCGTTCCCTCGCCGCGGCAGTAAGCCGCCTGAGCTTCCGACATGAACCTGCCCAATCTCAGCCTGGCAGACTTCCTCCCGCTGCTGCCCGCCATCATCATGGTGGTGGGTGCCTCCATCCTGCTGCTGTCGGAGGTCTTCCTCTCCGCGACGGCATCGCGCGCGTACCAGGCGGTGCTCACCGTGGTGACGGCGGTGGCGGCCGGTGCCACGGCGCTGTCGACGATGTTCGAGCCGCCCCAGGAGGTGATGCTCGGCTTCGGCGTGCTGGACCCCTTCTCCAGCTTCCTCACCTTCGTGGTGTGCGTGGGCCTGGCGCTGGCGTCACTGAGCTCGGTGAGCTTCCTGCGCAAGCGCGGCGCGGAGCGCGGTGAGTTCTACGCGCTGATGCTGTTCGCCTCGGCGGGCATGAGCCTGCTGGCGATGTCCAACGAGCTCATCACGCTCTTCGTCAACATCGAGGTCCTCTCCATCGCGACCTACGCGCTGACGTCGTACCTGCGGCGTGGCACGCGGCCCAGCGAGGCGGGCTTCAAGTACTTCATCCTGGGCGCGTTCTCGTCCGCGGTGCTGCTGTACGGCGCGGCGCTCCTGTACGGCGCCACCGGCACCACCAACCTGACGGCCATGGCCGGCGCGCTGTCCACCGCCATGTCGTCGCAGCCGGGCCTGGTGTACGCGGGCATCATCCTGGTGGGCGCGGGCTTCGCCTTCAAGGTGGCCGCGGTGCCGTTCCACATGTGGACGCCGGACGTCTACGAGGGCGCGCCGACGCCCGTCACCGCGCTGATGAGCGCGGGCGTGAAGGCGGCCGCCTTCGCGGCGATGGTCCGCGTGTTCTTCATGGTGGGCAAGGGCGTGGACCCGCAGATACTGCTGGGCCTGTTCTCCGTGCTGGCCTTCCTCACCATGGTGGCGGGCAACCTGCTGGCGATTCCCCAGCGCAACGTGAAGCGCATGCTGGCGTACTCGTCCATTGCCCACGCCGGCTACCTGCTGGTGGGCGTGGCCGCCCTCTTCGTCACCGGCCCGGGCGAGCAGTTCCGCCTGCTGGGCGCGTCCGCGCTGACGGGTGGCACCCCCCTGGACCTGGCCCGCGCGGAGGCGCTGCGCGGCATCCTCTACTACCTGCTGGCGTACACGTTCAGCGCGGTGGGCGCCTTCGCCATCGTCTCCGTCCTGGAGCGTCGCGAGGACGAGGAGAAGGGCACCGCGTGGGACCTGGAGCGCTTCAGCGGGCTGGCGCAGCGCAAGCCGGGCTGGGCCTTCGCGATGGCGGCCTTCATGCTGTCGCTGGGCGGCATCCCGCCCACCATCGGCTTCATGAGCAAGCTGCTCATCTTCCAGGCCGCCGTGGACGCGGGCCTCATTGGCCTCGCCATCGTCGGCGTGCTGTCCAGCGCGGCGGGCGTCTATTACTACCTGCGCGTGGTGGTCTACATGTTCATGCGCCCGGTGCCGGAGGGTGCGCAGGCGCTGGAGAAGAGCTGGTCCACCGAGCTGGCCCTGGTGCTGTCCACCGCGGCCGTCGTCATCCTGGGCATCATCCCCGGCCCCGTCATGGCGTGGCTGGAGCAGGCCAGCAGCATCTTCGGCCAGTAGCCACCCGGCTTTCGCTGTTCCACCCCGCCCGCCCCGGCTTCGTGCCCGGGCGGGCGTCGTGTTTTCAGCGCGCCGTGTCCACCAGCGGGCCACGGAGCTCCAGCGTCTCGTGGCGCGGCTGCGCCCCCGCGTCGCGGAGCAGGCGCACCAGGGGCGCGTCATCCGTCACCACGACGTTCAGCGAGGAAGCGCCCTCCCCCAGCCGCCCGAAGGCCTCTTCCAGCAACGTCCGCGCGTGCGCGGCGGACACGGCGAAGAAGGGAAACAGAAGCGGCCCGTGGGAGGCGCGCAGGTCCATCATCCCCAACCACCGGCGGCCGGGGGCCTGGGTGTCCACGAGTCCCAGCAAGCGGTGCGAGTCGAGGGCCGCGAAGGCTTCCAGCTTGCCCGGAACCATCCCGAAGGCCTCCGTCAGCACGCCGAAGTCCTCCAGCGTCACCGGCACCACGGCCGCCTCCGGCGACGCGGCGGGGAGCGCCTCCAGTTGGGCGCGCGTCACCCGCAGGGTGGCGGCCTCGCGCGCCGGCTGCATCCCCATTGAGGTGTAGAGCGCGAGCGCGGGCACGTTGTCCCGCTTCACGTTGAGGCCCCAGCGGGTACACCCTTGTGCGCGAAGATGGTTGGCCATGTGCGCCATCATCCGCCGCCCCAGCCCCTGTCCCCGGGCGGACGGCGCCACCACCAGTTGCAACACGAACCCGAACGCTCCCAGGACCTTCATCACGGCATAGGCACCCACGCCCTGCGGCCCGTCCGCGAACAGGGAGGACCCGGCAATCTCCGCGGTCCACACCGGCTCGGGGGGTGGAGGGTCATCCACCCCCAGCTCCAGAAAAAGCCGGGCAAAGACGGCATGGTCCTCCGGACGTCCAGGCCGCACCACCCACTGAGATTCTTGCAGACCCACTGTCGCTTCCTTTCGTCGCGAGCTGGCGAGGTTTACCAGACGCGGAAAAGAAGGCGGCCCGACACCCCAAAGAGGTGCCGGGCCGCGGGTCTTCTCAAGGTGACTCACCGGAAGTGCTGAAGGGGTGGGGGGGAACCGCCTTCAGCCTCGCTTCGATGTGTCCCGCGTGTTCCTCTAGCAGTCGCCGTGCCAGCCGCCTCTCAGGGAGAAACTCTAGTTTTCTCAAGCACTTGAAGCACTAACTGACTCCGGTCCTGCCCCATGGCTCCATTTCAGGGCTGCAATGGAGTTTCAGAAGTGAAAAAGTTGAGCAAATTCAGCGGCTTGTCTTTTTCACCTATGAACCCGCCCATTTCGGATCTGAATCCATGGCTGCGGGAAAGTTACATGGGTGAGCCTTCCTCCTACTTCAGGGCTATTCCCGGGCCAGCTCGCTGGGAGGACGGAGGTTGAGCCGCTTCATCTTCCGCCACAGCGTGGTGGAGGACACGCCGAGCTCATCGGCGACGCGCGACAGGTCCACGCCGTGCCGCTCCAAGGCCTGGGTGATGGCGTGGCGCTCCGCCTCCTCCACCACCTGAGCCAGGGTGGGCCCCGTGCTGGCGTTGCGGTTGGCCCCGCCACCCTGCCCGTCCAGGAAGGCGACGCTGGGCGTTCCATGGGCCGGCGTCATGCGGCCCTGGCGCACGGGGAAGTCCTCGGGCAGCAGCTCGTCGCCCTCCGCGAGCGCGGCGGCCTGCTCCACCAGGTTCTCCAGCTCGCGCACGTTGCCGGGGAAGCCGTAGCCCATCAAGTGGGCCACGGCGGCGGCCGACAGGCGCTTGGGGTTGGGGCTGCGGGCATTGGCCCGCTCCAGGAAGTGCTCCGCCAGCGCGGGCACGTCTTCCAGGCGCTCGCGCAGCGGCGGCACGCGCAGGGCCACCACGTTGAGGCGGTAATAGAGGTCCTGCCGGAAGCGCTTGTCGCGCACCTCCAACTCGATGTCCCGGTTGGTGGCGGCGACGATGCGCACGTCCACGCGCAGCGCGGTGGACTCACCCACGCGGCGGACCTCGCCCTCCTGGAGGGCGCGCAGCAGCTTGGACTGGAAGGTGGGGCTGGTCTCCGTCACCTCGTCGATGAAGAGCGTGCCTCCGTCCGCCTCCTCGAAGAGGCCGCGGCGGGACTTCACCGCGCCGGTGAAGGCGCCCTTCGCGTGGCCGAACAGCTCGCTCTCCAGCAGGGACTCGCTGATGGCGGCGCAGTTGACGGGCACGAAGGAGCGGGCCTTGCGGCGGCTGTGCGCGTGGAGCGCGCGGGCCACCAGTTCCTTGCCGGTGCCGCTCTCCCCCTGGATGAGGACAGTGGCGTCGCTCTGCGCCACGCGCATCAGCCGCGTGGTGAGCTCGCGCATGGCGGCGCTGCGCCCCACCAGCGCCGACAGGCCGTGGCGCTGGTTGAAGTCCGTGGTGAGGTTGTCCACGTCGCGCAGGAGGCGCGCGCGCTCCAGGGCGCGCTCCACGCGGTAGCGCAGCTCGCTCTCCTTGAAGGGCTTGGTGACGTAGTCGTAGGCCCCCAGCCGCATGGCCTCCACGGCGCTCTCAATGGAGCCGAACGCCGTCATCATGATGACCTGGAGCCGCGGCGCCACCTCCAGCGCGCGCCTCAGGAGCGTGAGCCCGTCCATGGGCTCCATCTTCAGGTCCGTCAGCAGCAGGTCGATGCTGCCGCTGGCGAGCTGGGCCAGGGCCTCCTCGCCCGTGGCGGCCTCGAAGACGGTGTAGTTCTCCGCCCGCAGCAGCAGGGCGGTGGTGGCGCGCATGTTGCGCTGGTCATCCACGACGAGGAGCCGTCCTCGGGTCGGCGGAGTGTTCGCGTCGGTCATGGGAAAGACGGAGGCTGCGAGAGCGGCAGCCGGAAGGTGAAGGTGGTACCTCGCCCGGGGATGCTGTCCACGGCGATTTCGCCCCGGTGCTCTTCGAGAATGCGCCTGACGACGGCAAGGCCCAGGCCGGTGCCCTGGGCCTTGGTGGTGAAGAACGGCTCGAAGACGCGGTGGAGCAGCTCCGCGGGGATGCCCGGGCCCTGGTCCACCACGTCGATGCGAAGCTGCTCGCGCCCCGCGTGGGCCTCACGGCGCGCGCGAACCTGCACCAGCCCACCCTGCGGCATGGACTGGATGGCGTTGACCGCCACGTTGACCAGCGCCTGGCGGATGAGGCGGCGGTCCATGGGCACCGGCGGCAGGCCGGGCTCCACGTCGGACTGGATGCGGATGGAGCGGTCCGCGCCGCCGCCCTGCATGCGCGCGGCCTCCAGCGAGTCCTGGAGCACGCGGCCCAAATCCTCCTGCTGGAGCACCGGGTCCCTGGGGCGCGTGTAGTCCAGCAGGTCACCGACGATGCGGTTGAGCCGGTCGCTCTCCTCCCCCAGGATGTCCAGCAACATGGCCGCGTCGCCGCCCGGCACCAGCAGCCGGCGCAGCGAGGCCACCGCGTTGAAGATGACGCCCAGCGGGTTGCGCACCTCGTGGGCGACAATCGCGGACAGCTCGCCCAGCGCGGCCAGCCGCTCGCGCTTCACCATCTCCGCGCGCGTGGCGGCCAGCTCCGCGTAGCTGGCCCACAGCGACTCGTACAGGCGCGCGTTGGCGATGGACAACGCCAGCTGGCCACACGTGGCCTCCGCCAGCTCGATGAGCTCCGGCCCGAAGGCGCGCGGGCCCCGCGTGTCGTCCACCACCACCACGCCGATGAGTTCCTCGCGCGAGGTGAGCGGCAGCGCCAGCAACGCCTTCTCGTCGAAGCGGTGCACCAGCTCCGGGTTGAAGCCGCCGTCGGCCGCGGCCACGTCCTCCACGGCGATGGGCCTGCGCTCGCGGGCCACCCGCGCCGTCAGGCCGTGCCATGCAGCGGCAGCACCACCGTGCGGAAGAAGTCGCGGTGCGCGATGGAGGCCGCGGCGCCGCGCAGCAGCCGGGCGCTCTCGTCGTAGAGCAGGATGTAGCAGTTGGACACGTCCAGCAGGCGGACGAGGAAGTCCGCGGCCACGTCCAGGATGCTCGACGTCTCCAGCACGCCGGACGTGGTGCGCGCCAGGTCCAACAGCAGGCGCGTCTCGTCCAGTTGGCGCGAGGACTCCGCGCGCAACCGGCGCTGCTCCAGCAGCGTCACCAGCAGCTCCGACAAGGTGCCCAGCAGGCGAAGGTCCCGTTCGTCGAAGGGGCGCCCTGGCGCGCGCAGCACCTGGAGCATGCCGCACACCTCACCGCCGCGCTTCAGGCACACAGGCCGCGCCCGCGTCCCAGCCGCCCTCCGGACTGGCTCCGCCAAGCGCGGCCGTCG
>JBKGHI010000233.1:0-14048 GCA_046520405.1 Myxococcus sp. 1LA | reverse complement strand
CGGCGCGCGCGGGCGTAACGTGGGAGACCGGCTGGTGGCGGTGGATGGCCAGGTGGTGCGCCACAGCGCCGAGGCGGAGTCCCGCACCCGGGGCGCGCCCGGCACGCCGGTGCGGCTCCACGTCCGGCGCGCCAGCGGTGAGCAGGAGGTGCTCGTCACCCGCGCGGAGTGACGGGCGCTACACCTTGTCCAGCACCCGCGACAGCACCTGCGCGGTGAAGTTCACCAGCGGAATCACGCGCCGGTAGTCCATGCGCGTGGGGCCGATGACGCCCACCGTGCCCAGCACCTGCTCCTGGTTGCCGTAGGGGCTGGCGATGACGGTGACGTCGCCGGCGGCGGAGAAGTCGCTCTCCGCGCCGATGAAAATCTGCATCTCGTTGGCCACCTGCACCCGGTCCAGCAGCGACAGCAGCTTGTGCTTCTCGTCCAGGGCCTTGAAGAGCGCGCGCATGCGCTCCACGTCCGCGAACTCCGGCTGCTCCAGGAAGGAGCCCGTGCCCTGGATGAGCACCCGCTCCGTGGAGGCCAGGTCCGTGGCCGCCACGCCCAGCTTCAGCGCCTTGGCCGTCAGCGCGTTGTAGAGCGCCTGCTCCTGGTCCATCTCCGCGCGGATGCGCTCCCGCGCCGACTCCAGCGGCACCTCCCGCAGCAGCTCCGACAGGTAGTTGCTCGCCTTGAGCAGCTCGTCGGAGGTGATGGGGAACTCCACCGTAATCGCCTTGTTGACCACCTGGCCGCTCTGCCCCACCAGGATGGCCAGCACCCGGTCCTCGCGCAGGCGGACGAACTCGATGCGCCGGAACACCGCCGCCTCCGGCCGCGGCGCCACCACCACGCCGGCATGGCGCGTCAGGGAATGGAGGATGCGGCTGGCCTCGCCCAGCATCTCCGCCAGGTCCACCTCGTGCGCGAGCCCCGCGTGGATGAGCTCCCTGTCCCGGGGCGTCGGGTCCTTCAGCTTCACCAGCGTGTCCACGTAGAAGCGGTAGCCCTGGTCGGTGGGGACGCGCCCGGCCGAGGTGTGGGGCTTCTCCAGGAAGCCCAGCTCCTCCAGGTCCGCCAGCACGTTGCGCATGGTGGCGGAGGACACCTCGAACCCCGACCTGCGGGTGAGCTGCTGACTGCCTACCGGCCCGCCCGTGGAGATGTACTCCTGCACGACGGCTCGGAGGACTTCCTTCTCACGTTCACCCAGCTCTTCGGACATCCCTGGCGCTCACTCCGGAGCCACCGGTGCGGCGGCACCCTCCGCCCTGGCTCCATGGGAAAGTCTAAGGAAGCGGCCCGTGGCATTCAATCCGGGAGCCGCCCTGTCCCTACGGGCAGGCGGGCGCGACATTCCCGACGCGAACATTCCAGCCAGCCGGACGGCCGCCCCGACGCACGAGCGCGGTGCCCGGCACTGTGCTTCCCCCGAAAGGGCCTGGCTGTGAGGTGTGGCAAAGCCCACATGGCCGGCGAAATTCGCCAGCGATACAAGCCGCGCCGTGCTCGCCTCGCGTGCCGAGTCCCTTCCTGTTTCACAGACAGCCCCCGTCAGCCTGCCCTCCGGAGACGTCGCTCCCGCAGGCGCCCAGCGCGGGTGGCTCATCGCCAGCCTCCTGTCCCTCTACGTTATTTGGGGCTCCACCTATCTGGCCATCCGGTGGGCGCTGGAAGGTGGCATGCCGCCGTTCCAGATGTCGGGGGTGCGCTTCGTGCTCGCGGGGGCGCTGCTCTTCGCGGGGCTGTGGCTGCGCGGAGCCCCCGTGCCCACCGCGCGCCAGTGGGGCGCCAGCGCGCTGGTGGGCTTGTTGCTGCTGGGGGTGGGCAACGGGGGGCTCGTCTTCGCGCAGCAGTCGGTGCCCTCCGGCGTGGCCGCGCTGGTGGTGGGCAGCCTCCCCTTGTGGACGGCGCTGTTCGGCGGGTTCTTCGGGCAGTGGCCCGGACGCGCGGAGCGCTGGGGGCTGGCGGTCGGCTTCGGCGGCATCGTCCTGCTCAACCTGGGCAGTGACATGGGCGGCAGCCTGCTGCCGACGCTGGCGATGCTGGTGTCGCCCATGAGCTGGGCGCTGGGCTCGGTGTGGAGCCGCCGGCTGCCCATGCCGCAGGGGCTGATGTCCACCGCCGCGCAGATGCTGTGCGGCGGCGTCATCATGCTGGGCTTCAGCCTGCTGATTGGGGAACGCCCCACGGCCATGCCCACGCCCAAGGCGGTGGCCGCGTTCTTCTACCTGGTCGTCTTCGGCTCGCTGGTGGGCTACAGCGCCTATGGCTACCTGCTGCGCAACGCGCGCCCGTCGCTGGCCACCAGCTACGCCTACGTCAACCCGGTGCTGGCGGTGTTCCTGGGCGGATTGCTCGCGGGCGAGACGATGTCGCCCACGGCCTGGCTGGCCATGGGCGCCATCCTGGGCGCGGTGGTGCTGCTGACGCGCAAGAAGTGACGCGGCTCAGTTGACGAGCAGCACCTTGCCCACGCCGCTCTGCTCCGCGAGCTTCTGCGCTTCCTTCACCTGCTCCAGCGGGAAGCGATTGCTGACGGGGATGACCAGGTCGCCCCTGGCCACGGCTTGCCCCAGTTGCGTCAGGCGGCGCGAGTCCGGGTGCGCGAGGATGGCGCGCACGGTGAGCTGACGCCCCTTGGCCTCGGGCGGTTCACCCAGCACGCTGCCCAGGGTGCCGCCGGGCTTCACCTTCTCCAGCACGCGGGCCACCACCTGACCGCCCACGGTGTCCGCCACCGCGTCCAGCATGGGCAGCTTGGAGAACTCATCCGCGGCGTCGAGCGCGAAGACGCCGTCCACGCCCAGCTTCTGCGCCTCCGCCTTCTGGCTGGCGCGCACGCCGGCCAGCACCTTCGCGCCCCGAGCCTTCGCCGCGAAGACGGCGGCGCGGCCCACCGCCCCCAGCGCGCCGATGACGAGCACCGTGTCCCCTGGCTTCGGGTTCACCGCCTCCTCCATCAGTTGCACGCCGGTGAGCGTGACGAGCGGGAGCGCGGCGGCGTCCTTCAGGTCCATGGACTCGGGCACCTTCGCCCAGGCGTCTACTGGCGCGACGACCTTCTCCGCGTAGCCGGCGTTCACCACGCCCATGACGCGGTCACCAGGCTTGAAGTCGGTGACGCCCGAGCCCACCTCCATCACCTCGCCGGCCACGTCGCGTCCGAGGATGGTGGGGAACTGCACGGGCATCATCGCCTTCATGTCACCGCGCCGAATCTTCCAGTCCACCGGGTTGATGCCGGCGGCGATGACGCGGACCTTCACCTCGCCCGGCCCCACCTTCGGCTCGGGCATGTCTTGAATGGCGAGCGCATCCACATCTCCATAGGACTTGAGCACCACGGCTTTCATGAGCGCCTCCGCGCGAAAGAGCTGACGTCGCGCGAAGGGTAATCACCCGAGGAGGGCGGCAATCGCGGCGCCTGCCCGGCCCTGCCTCCTCCGGGGAGGAGGGCGCGTCAACTGGAGGCAGACGGCCGTGGCTGCTCGCTCATTCGTTCATGTGGACGAGCGTCCCCCCAGACACTGTCCCACGACATGAACGAGGCGTACGCAATCACCGGCTTTCCGCTGCGTCCGGGCCTGGAGGCGATACACGCCCTCCGCGACCTGGGTCGTGTCCCACGCGAACTGGAAGGGCGGCAGCGGCGTACTCACTCGTTGGGATGGATGCGGCTGGAATATCCAGAGCTGCAGGTCACGAGCACCGGATTGCCGCTGGGGTTCACAACCATGGCCAGGCCCGCGGCATCTCCATGAACCGAGCCGAACGTCTCGTCGGGATACCCTGTCACATGAATCTTGTAGCCGGAGGACGACGTCCCCCACAGATAGGTCACCCGCGACTGGCCGCTGGCGTTCACGTGGACGGACGGCCACCGGCGCGCCTCCCTGCTGATCCACTGAGACGTGTTCGTCGCGACGCTGAGGTCCCAAGCGGTACCGGACCACCGGGCGACCATCACTTCATCGTGGTAGGTTGAATAGACACTGGAACGCTTCTCGGCCCAGACCGCCACGGGCCTGCCCTCTCGAGTCGTCGCCAGCGAAGGCTCGGTTGCGAAATGCCAGTCCCTGTCGTCCGACGTTCCGCGAAGGAGCCGCCCTCCCATCGCCTCCCAGTCCTGACCGTTCCAGTACCGGACCTGCATCCCCGCGTTGGCGCCAGGAGACTCCGCCTCGGTCCATGCCAGGAAGACACCGCCCGTGCCGTCCACGCTCATGACGGGCGCCTCCGCCGACACAGCCACTTCCGGGTCCGCGATGGGGACAGCCCCCAACGGCCGCCACTCGTCGTCCTCCCACCGGGCGACATGAACACCATCCGTGGCGCTCAAGGCCACGATGGGCCGCCCTTCACTGTCGATGACGACCGTCGCCCCATGGAGCCGCGCGCCCTCCGGCGGGCTCGGTGGCACGCCCAGGCGCTGCCATTCCGAGGACGTCCACCGGGCCACTTGAAGCACGGCATCAGCCGCCTCGGAGCCCCGCTGAAGGAAGGCCAGCACGGGGAGCCCCTCCGCCCCCAGCGCGAGTGATGGGCCGGACACGCGCGCGCCCTCTCCAGCCGGCTCCGCTGCAAACGGAGCCCCGAGGGGTTCCCACGTGTCGCCCTGCTGGCGGCGCACGACGATCTGCGTCCCCTCCAGGGCGCGCGGGCTGTCACCTGCCGCATCGCTTTCAGTGAACGCGACCGTTGCAATACCCTCGGCGTCCATCACCAGGGCAGGGCGTCCCCTGCACTTCCCAGAGCCGCCGCCACTCGACCAGTAAGCAGGAACACTCCAGGTCCACGATTGGACCCATTCCCCTTCCGCGTTCGTGCGCAGAGGATTTCCCGCCAGGTCCACCACGCCGTCCAGCCGCAGGGTCGCGGCCCCCGTGTAGGGCAGCCAGGAGGGGACCTCGAGGGGCGCAGACAAGGTCAGTCCATCCGCAGACAACGTCAAAGGCGAAGCGAACAGGAAACCACCGCCATCACGGCCCTGCTCGAACCTCAAGCGATCGACGTCGACAATCCGGACGGGCTCCGAAAATGAGGCCCGCATCGTCGTCGCGTCTTTCATGGGCACCGGCAAGTAGCTGGGGGAGAAACCGAGCACCGCCGGCCTCGTGCGGTCCACCGACACGAGGTGCGCCTCGCTCGTGAACACCTGCCCCTTCCACTCCGCTCGCGCCTGAAGACGGTGAACGCGCTCCTCTTCCACCGTGGTGTCCCAGGTGAATTGGAACGGGGGCAGCAAAGTCGCGAGCGGCTCTCCCTCATGGAGGAGCTCGACGCTGTCAGGCGTCCCTTTCTGCGCCTGTACCGTGACGAGGAGATGCCCGTTCGTATGCTCTGTACCCCGGGCGTTGTTGATCGTCAGCTGCAACTGGTCCTTCGGGTCGATGGGCGCGGGCTTCGGCGGCGTCCCGTCCGACAGGCCGCCACAGCCCAGGAACGTCAACGAGGTGAAGAGAAGCGTGGGACGCAGGGACCGAAGGAGGAGAGAACGAAACATCGGAACTCCAGGGTTGAGATGACAAGTGCCCTCCTTTGGACACGCGAGCCGACGCGGACGGGAACCTGTCCCCTCAAAAGTTCCGGCCCAGTCCGATGCCCGCGCTCGCGAGCGGCCGAAGCACGTTGCCCTCGGGCAGCGGCATCACCGCACCACCCACGGTTCCCGTGACGACCAGCGACACATCGTCTCCCCCCACCCACACGGAAGCGTTCACGCCCCCGTAGGTCGCCGCGCCCCGTCTGGACGTCCCTCCATCGTTCTGGAGGAAGAACAACGCGCCCAGCTCAGGGCCAAGCACCAGCGCCCCCATCTCACCATGGAACCGGTGCCCCATCCCGAGCCGCAGTGACCACTCCGTCTGGCGGATTCCCCGGCTCAACGTGGACGTGCTGGCACGCCCGGCGAAAGTTCCCCAGAGCACGTCCAGCAGCCCCGGCTCGATGGGGGCATTGAACACGGCATGGAGGTGTCCCCCCTTGCCCATGCCGAAGTTGCTGGCGGTCCGCGTCGCGAGGGCGCCGCCCAAATGGACCGCGCCCTGCCAGCCCGAGGGTCCCTTTTCCTTCACCGCGACGAGCGTGCCCTTGCGAAGCAGCGACTCATCCACCAGCACATGCCCCTTCTCGGGCACCGCGACGCGCATCTCCAGCCACGCGTCCTCCCGCCGCGAACGCAGCCGGTAGCCCCCGGGCGGCAGGGCCAGCATCACCGGGCCACTGCCCTTGGAGAACACGCCCATCACCATGCCGTCCTGCTCCGAGGCCACCACCCACTCGCCCGGCTCGGGCACGGTGATGAGCAGCCGGCTGGGCGCGAGCACGGGCTCGGTGAGCACCAGCTCCCCCTGCCCCTTCAAATCGAAGTGGAAGTTCGGGTGCTGCGTCCCCGCGCGGGTCAGCAGCGTGGACTCCACCGTGCGCCCATACGCGTAGGCATAGGACTCCTGGAGCGTGACGCGCCCATCCCGGTTGAGGTCCCCCGCGCCGCGCAGGCCCGCGAGCAGGTGGTGCGTGAAGAAGGAGCCCTGGAGGTCGTCCGCCTCCTGCGAGGCCTCGTCCGCGCTGGACGACGTGACGATGACGCGGCCCTTGATGGCGGGCGTGGCCCACTGCACCAGCCGCTCCTCCACCGGCTCCAGCCCCTTGACGCGGGTGGCGGCGCCGGAGCGGCACGAGTCGATGAACATCACCGCCACGCCCACGGGCGACGCCTCCATGAACGCCACCAGGTCCTTCACCGGCAGGCGCGTCCCGGAGAGGTGCAGCGATTCACCATCCGCGTGACTCGACACGTAGACGAGGAGTTGGTCACCCGGTGTGGCATCGCGCGCCATGCGCTCCCGCAGCGTCCCGAGCGCCGCCTTCACCCGGCCTGCATCCGCCCCCAGGACCACCTGGGAATCCTCCGGGAGCAGGCCCCCTGCGTCCCGGAACAAGGTGAACATGCGGCGCGCGTCCGCGTCCGCGAAGCGCAGGGGCTCATCGGTGGACAGGCCTTGGTTGGCGCCGATGAGCAGCGCATAGCGCCTGGGAGGCGGCGCCTCTCCGGCGGGCGACTGCGACATCAGCGCGGCGGTCAGCAGCGAGAGCAGCATCATGGGCCGGAGCTCACGGGGACGGCGAGGCGGTAGTGAGATGCCGCGCCGTCCAGTGGCGCGGGGGGCTGACAATCAGAGGGCTGCTGCCGGGCCGTGCACGCGGCGGCCCGAATCGCCAGGGCCGCGCGGCCCGGCTCGGCCGGCAGCGGCGCATCGGAGAAGAACGCATCCAGCACGAAGTCACCCGGCGTGACGATGAACGTGGGCGGCATCACCAACGCCGCCGGGTCTCCCGACTGCGTGCCCCGCGAGGGCCACAAGAGCGACACCTTGCCCGCCGCGTCCGTGGCGAACACCAGCGCGTACCGGTAGGGCGCCGTCTTCAGGGAGAGCGTCACCACGTCCCCAGGCGACAGCGGCGCATCCACGGCGCCGTCTGACTGCCGCACCACGGACACGAAGGGTCCGCCCTTGACGCGGACGCCCTCCGGCGCCTCCCGCAGCACCACCACCGACGCCAGCCCCAGGACCGCGACCAGGGGAACCGCCCACAGCCAGCGCACGGGGGCAGCCGCTTCACGCGGGGCGAACACCCGCGTCCACACGAACGCCGATGCCACTCGCGCAGGGTCAGGCGCCTCACCCCGTGCCAGCACCCGCGTCTTGCTCCACGCGAACTCCGGCGCCGCACGCGCGGCCCCCGCGGCCTCGCGCAGCCGCGCCAGCTTCGCCCGACATTCCGCGCACGCGGCGAGATGGGGCGGGGGCGACGCGTCTCCCACCACCAGCTCATCCAACGCGAGCCTCGACAGGTGCCCGCTCATGACCGGGGCTCCAGCGCCAGCTCCCGCGCGCGAACCCGGACCTTCTCCAGCTCGCGCCCCACCGTCTTGCGCGACAGGCCCACCACCTCCACGATTTCCTCCTGGGTGAGCGCGTCCACGAAGTGGAGCGTCGCAATCTGGAGGGCGCGGTCATCCAGCTCGCGGGCCAGCACCCGCAGCAGGTTGCGCGCCTCCACCTCCTGCGGGTCCGCGCCCGGCTCCTCCGCCTCCACGAGCGCCTGGGCGGGGACGTCCTTCAACGCCCGGCTCCGCAGCATGTTGAGGCAGACATGGGTGGTGACCCGGAAGATGTAGGTCATGGGGCGTGCCTCCGCGCGAAACGCCCCGTCCGCCTGGAGGAGCCGGCAGAAGACCTCCTGCACGGCGTCCCAGGCGTCCGAGTCGCGGCCGAGCAGGGTCCTGGCCCTCCCGTGAACGGTGGGCGCGTACTTTTCATAGAGGTCGGCGAGCTCCGAGGCGCCTAGTCCCCGGGCCATTTTCTCTCCACGCTCCATTGGACACGTGACCGTGCCAGCGTGGGAACCGCACCCCTAGAAAAAACGCGGGCCCGCTCGGGCGGACCCGCTCAGTTCGTGGAGCGCGTGTCCGCGTCCGGATGCGCCGCGACCGAGGGCGCCTCCGTCTCGCGAGGCAGCCACACGTGGAACGTGGAGCCCTCTCCCGCGACGCCCGGAGACTCCACCCAGATGCGGCCGCCGTGCTGCTCCACGATGCCCTGGCTGATGGTGAGCCCCAGGCCCAGGCCGCCGTACTTGCTGCCGTGCGCGCGGCCGAAGCGCTCGAAGATGAGCGCCTGCTTCTCCTTGGGGATGCCCACCCCGGAGTCCGTCACCGACAGGTGGACCCCATCGTCGCGCTCGCCCTGCACCCGCACCCACACGGGCCCGCCCTCGGGCGAGTAGCGCAGGGCGTTGGACAGGAGGTTGGTGAGCACCTGGTCCAACCGGCCCCGGTCCCACGTGCCCTCCAACTGCTCGCCGGCCTCGACGTGGATTTCATGGCCTTGCGACAGCACCGCCATGCGGTCCCGCGTCTCGTGAATCAACTGGCTCAGGTCGAACCGCTCCAGCTCCAGCGACAGGCGCCCGGCCTGGAGCCGGCTGATGTCCAGCAGGTCCTCCACCAGCTTGGCCATCCGGTCGATTTGGCGGTTGATGATTTTCAGCGACTTGCCCGGCCCGGCTTCCGTCTCACCGCCCAGCTTCAAGAGCGCCAGGTGCGCGTGGCCCTTGGCCGCGGCCAGCGGCGTGCGCAGCTCGTGGCTGGCCGCCGCGAGGAACGCGTCCTTCGCCTCGCTGGCCAGCCGCAGCGCCGTCTCCGCGCGCTGACGCTCGGTGATGTCGCGCGCCACGGAGATGAAGCGCCCGGGGCCGCCGTCCGCCGCCACGTACTGGAGCACCACCTCCACCGGCACCTCGGAACCATCCCGCCGGCGGTGGCTGGTGGAGTACGTCTGGCTGGGCAGCGTGCCGCTCACCAGCGGCGCCAGCAGCTTGCGGAAGCCCGCCTCGTCGAAGGCGCCCTCCACCTCCAGCACCGACAGGCCCACCAGCTCCTCGGTGCTGCTGGCCAGCTGCTTGGCCGCGCCCGCGTTGGCGTAGGTGAGCGTCAGCGAGTCCGGGGAGAACATGAGGACGCAGTCCAGCGTCGCGTCCAGCGTCGCCTTGAAGCGCCCCAGCGCCTCCTCCGCCCGGCGCTTGTCGTCGATGTCCGTGGCCACCGCGATCCAGCCGGCCAGCAGGCCGTTCTCATCGCGCTCCGGCACCGCGCGCGCCAGGTGCCAGCGGTACACGCCGTCGAAGCGGCGCAGGCGGAACTCGCGCTCCACGCGCTGTCCCATGCGGATGGCCTGCACCCAGGCGGCGCGCATGGCCTCGCGGTCCGCCGGGTGGACGAACTCCAGGAAGGTGTTGAGCGACAGCGGCTGCTCCGCCTGGATGCCGGTGTAGTCGCGCGCGGCGCGGTTGGCGTAGGTGAAGCTGCCATCCGAGCGCGCCGCCCACATCACCTCCGGCAGGGACTCCGTGAGCCGCAGGTGGCGCAGCTCGCTCTGCCGCTCCAGCGCCTCGCGCTCGCGCTGACGCAACAGCGCCGCCTGCCGCTGAATCTGCTGTTCCTTGAGGAACAGGTCCACGAAGACGCTGACCTTGGAGCGGAGGATTTCCGGGTCGAACGGCTTGAGCAGGTAGTCCACCGCGCCGTGCGCGTAGCCCTTGAAGACGTGGGCCGCGTCGCGGCTGAGCGCGGTGAGGAAGATGATGGGGATGGTGCGCGTGCGCTCGCGCTGCTTGATGAGGGTGGCCGTCTGGAACCCGTCCAGCCCGGGCATCTGCACGTCCATCAGGATGACGGCGAAGTCGCGCTGCAGCAGGAACTTGAGCGCCTCCTCACCGCTGGTGGCCTTCACCAGCTCCTGCCCGAGTGGCTCGAGGATGGCCTCGAGCGCGAGCAGGTTGGACGGATGGTCGTCCACCATCAGGATGCTCGCCCGGGGCTGGGAGGGCCCCTCCTGGTTGCGGTCCGCGGAGATGTGTTCGCTAGGCGTCATTGAAGTCGGCGGATGAATCTGCCCCGGCCCTACCTTTTCTCAAGGAGGAAGAGGCTAGGCGGCCCCTCGACCGGACCCAAGCCCGGAAGAGGAGCGCCGTACGGTAACCGTCACTCAGTGAATCAAGCCGTCACCCATAGACGGATGAGTTCCAGGAGTTTGTCGGTGTCTACCGGCTTGGGCAGGTAGTCGCTCGCGCCGGCCGCCATGCACTTCTCGCGGTCGTCCTTCAGCGCCTTGGCCGTCACGGCGATGATGGGGAGGCTGGAGTACTTGAGGTCCTTGCGGATGGCCCGCATCGTCTCGTAGCCGTCCATCTCCGGCATCATCACGTCCATGAGGACGATGTCGACGTCGCGGTGCTGTTCGAGCATCTCGATGGCCGCGCGCCCGTTCTCCGCGAAGACCACCTGCATGCCGTGGTTCTCCAGCACGCTGGTGAGCGCGAAGATGTTGCGCATGTCGTCATCCACGACAAGGACCTTCTTGGAGGTCAGCTCGGTGTCCTTGTCGTTGCGCTGCGCCAGGGCGGCGCGGGCGCGAGGCGGCAGGTTCTGGTCCAGCCGGTGGAGGAACAGCGCCGTGTCGCTGAGGAGCTGCTCCGGGCTCTTGGTGCCGCTCTTGAGGATGACACTGCCGGTGTAGCGGCGCAGCCGGGCCTCGTCCTTGGGCGTCAGCTCCTTGCCGGTGTAGATGACGATGGGCAGGTCGCGGAAGCGGTTCTGCGTCTTGACCTCCTCCACCAGCCGGATGCCGTCGGTGTCGGGCAGCATCAGGTCGATGACGATGCAGTCGAACTCGCCCGTCTCCAGGTTCTGGAGCACCTCCTCGCCGGTGGCCACGGCCGTCACCGCGACGTCGCCGCCCTCGCTGAGCAGCTTCACCAGGCTGTCCCGCTGGACGTCGTCGTCCTCCACCAGCAGCAGCCGGCGCTCCTTGCGCTCCAGGAAGCTGGCCAACTGGTTGAACACCCGCTCCAGGCCCTCCTTGCTGACGGGCTTGGTGAGGTAACCGAAGGCGCCCTGCGAGTTGCCCTGGTTCTTGTCCATGACGCTGATGACGTGCACGGGGATGTGGCGCGTGCGCGGGTTGCGCTTGAGCCTGTCCAGCACGCTCCAGCCGTCCACCACGGGGAGCTGGATGTCCAGGGTGATGGCGTGCGGCTGGAACTCGTTGGCCATGGACAGGCCGGTGTCGCCGCGCGTGGCCACCAGGGCCTTGAAGCCCTTCTCCCGCGCCATCTGCACCATGATGCGGGCGAACTTCACGTCGTCCTCGATGAGCAGCAGGACACGGTCCCCTTCGCGGATGTGGTCGCGGTCATCCTCCACGGCGACGGGCGTCAGCAACGACTCGATGGGAGGCGGCAGCGCCGCGTCCAGCACGTGGCCGCTGTCCGCCACCGGCGGCGCGGGAGGCGGCTCCGCGCGAGGCAGCAGCTCCGGCGTGGGAGGCGGCGGCAGCCGGGGCGGCAACTCGTACGAGGGCGGAATGGACGGCAGGCCCTCTTCCTCAGGGCTGATGTACTCCGGCGGCAGGTAGAGGGTGAAGGTGCTGCCGCGGCCGGGCTCGCTGGCCACCTGGATTTCGCCGCCCAGCAGCTTGGCGATTTCGCGGCTGATGGACAGGCCCAGGCCGGTGCCGCCGTACTTGCGCGCGGTGGAGCCGTCCGCCTGCTGGAAGGCCTCGAAGATGAGGCGCTGCTTGTCCTTCGCGATGCCGATGCCCGTGTCCGACACCGCGAAGCCGAGCACGTACCGCGAGCGCCGCAGAACCTCGTGGTCGAAGTGCGTGCCCGGTTCGGCCAGCTTCACCTTCAGCTGGACGCTGCCCTCGTCGGTGAACTTGAAGGCGTTGGACAGCAGGTTCTTGAGCACCTGCTGGAGCCGCTGCGGGTCGGTGCGGATGTGTCGCGGCGCGCCGGGGCCCACCTCCACGGTGAAGGACAGGCCCTTCTGCTCCGCCACGGGCAGGAAGCTGCGCTCGATGAACTGGTTGAGCTCGGTGAGGACGATGTCCCGCGGCTCCACCTGCATCTTCCCGGCCTCCACCTTGGACAGGTCGAGGATTTCGTTGATGAGGCTGAGCAGGTCTCCGCCGGAGGCATAGATGGTGTTCGCGTACTCCACCTGCTTGGTGCTGAGGTTGCCGTCCTTGTTGTCCGACAGCAGCTTGGCCAGGATGAGCAGCGAGTTGAGCGGCGTGCGCAGCTCGTGGCTCATGTTGGCCAGGAACTCGCTCTTGTACTTGGAGATGACGGTGAGCTGCTCGGCCTTCTCCTCCAGGCTGACGCGGGCGCGCTCCACCTCGTTGTTCTTCTCCTCGACGCGGCGGTTCTGCTCCTCCAGCAGCGTCGCCTTCTCCTCCAGCTCGATGTTGCTGCGCTTGAGGGCGTCCTGCTGCTGGGTCAGCTCCTTGGACTGGCTCTGGAGCTCCTGCGTCAGGTCCTGCGACTGGAGCAGGAGCTGCTCCGTGCGCATGTTGGCGATGATCATGTTCAGCACCACGCCAATGCTCTCCGTGAGCTGATCCAGGAAGATCTGGTGGATGGCGCTGAACGGGTGGAAGGAGGCCAGCTCGATGACGGCCTTCACCTCGCCCTCGAAGAGGACGGGCAGGACGATGATGTTGAGCGGCGCGGCCTCCCCCAGCCCGGAGGAGATGGTGATGTAGTCCGGCGGCACCTGCGTGAGCAGGATGGTCTTCCGCTCCAGGGCGCACTGGCCGACCAGCCCCTCACCGAAGCGGAACCGGTTCGCGATGTGCTTGCGCTCCCGGTACGCGTAGGTGCTGGTGAGCTTGAGCAGCGGCGTGCCCGCCTCGGCGCCGTCCACCAGGAAGAAGGCGCCGTGGTGCGCGGAGACCAGCGGCGTCAGCTCGCTCATGATGAGGCGGCTGACGGCGTCCAGGCTCTTCTGGCCCTGCATCATGCCGCTGAACTTCGCCAGGTTCGTCTTGAGCCAGTCCTGCTCCTGGTTCTTCTGCGTCGTCTCACGCAGGTTGACGATCATCTGGTTGATGTTGTCCTTCAGCGCGGCGACCTCGCCCTCCGCCACGACGGTGATGCTGCGCGTGAGGTCACCCTTGGTCACCGCGGTGGCCACGTCGGAGATGGCGCGGAGCTGGCTGGTCAGCGTGCCGGCGAGCTGGTTCACGTTGTCCGTGAGCTGCCGCCACGTACCGCGCGCGCCGGGCACCCGGGCCTGGCCGCCCAGCTTCCCTTCAATACCCACCTCGCGGGCCACCGTCGTCACCTGGTCGGCGAAGGTGCCCAGCGTGTCCGTCATGTTGTTGATGGTCTCCGCCAGCGCGGCGACCTCGCCCTTGGCCTCCACGGCCAGCTTCTGCGTCAGGTCGCCGTTGGCCACCGCCGTCACGACCTTGACGATGCCGCGCACCTGGGTGGTGAGGTTGGAGGCCATGAAGTTCACGTTGTCCGTGAGGTCCTTCCACGTGCCCGCCACACCCGGCACGCGGGCCTGACCGCCCAGCTTCCCTTCGACGCCCACCTCACGGGCCACCGAGGACACCTGGTCGGCGAAGGTGCCCAGCGTGTCCGTCATGTTGTTGATGGTCTCCGCCAGCGCGGCGACCTCGCCCTTGGCCTCCACGGCCAGCTTCTGC
>JBKGHI010000232.1:0-14190 GCA_046520405.1 Myxococcus sp. 1LA | reverse complement strand
GGCGGCGCGCGGCCTCCGCGGGCGACTCCGGCGGGACGAGCGCGTGGGGGCCTCGGCCGATGAGGTCATCGCGGCCGGCCAGCTTCAGCGCCTCGCGCGCCAGCGGCCACTGCTCCGGGTTCCAGTAGAGGAGCAGCGCCTTCTGGAGCCGCTTCTCGCGCAGCCCCTGGGCCGTGTAGACGGGCTCCATCTTCAGCGGGTCCAGGCCCGTGAAGTACATGGCGGTGGCCATGGCCATGGGGGTGGGGATGAAGTCCTGCACCTGCCGGGGCCGCTTCCCGTTCTGCTTCAGCCACAGCGCCAGCTCCACCATGTCCTCCAGCGTGGAGCCCGGGTGGCCGCTGATGAAGTAGGGGATGTCGTACTGCTCCTTGCCGGCCTCCTCGCTGGCGCAGGCGAACATCTGCTGGAAGCGCTCGAAGCTCTCGATGCCGGGCTTCTTCATCTTCTCCAGCACGCGCGGAGACACATGCTCCGGCGCCACGGAGAGCTGCCCACCCACGTGGTGCGCGGCCAGCTCCTTCACGTACTCCGGCGAGAGTTCCGCCAGGTCGTACCGCACGCCGCTGGCGATGAAGACGTGTTTGACGCCGTCCTCCTTGCGCACGTCCTGCATCAGGCTGATGAGCGGGCCGTGGTCCGTCTGGAGGTTCTCACACACGCCCGGGTGGACGCAGGACAGCTTGCGGCACCGCTTCTCGATGTCCTCGCTCTTGCACTTGAGCTTGTACATGTTGGCGGTGGGGCCACCCAGGTCGGTGATGGTGCCCCGGAAGTCGCCCATGCGGCGCAGGGCGCGGACCTCGCGCAGCACGCTCTCCGCGGAGCGGCTCTGGATGACGCGCCCCTCGTGCTCGGTGATGGAGCAGAAGGTGCAGCCGCCGAAGCACCCGCGCATGAGCACGATGGAGTGCTTCACCGTCTCGTAGGCGGGGATGCGGTCCCGGTACATCGGGTGTGGCACGCGGTTGAAGGGCAAGTCGTACAGCTCGTCCATGGCCACGGACGCGCCTTCCGCGCCCGCCGTGCCCACGCCGTCCTCCAGCGGGAGCGCGGGCGGGTTCATGTAGATGGCGCGGTTGCCGTGGCGCTGCGCCAGCGGCCGCGCGTTGCCCGGGTTGGTCTCCATCTGGAAGTCGCGGCTCATCACCGCGAAGGCGTGCTTGTCCTCGATGACCTGCTCGTAGGAGGGCAGCACCACCGTCTTCCGGTCCGCGGCGCGCTTCGCGGGGTCCGCCTCCAGGGTGCGCATCTCCTCGTCGTTGATGGTGTACGCGGTGCCGCGCACGTCGCGGATGTCCTGGATGCGCTCGCCTTTGCGCATGCGGTCCGCGACCTCCATGATGGGGCGCTCGCCCATGCCGAAGACGAGCAGGTCCGCCTTGGCGTCGAAGAGGATGGAGCGGCGGACCTTCTCACTCCAGTAGTCGAAGTGGGCGATGCGGCGGAGGCTGGCCTCGATGCCGCCCAGGATGATGGGCACGTCGGGGTACGCCTCGCGGCAGCGCTGCGCGTAGACGATGGTGGCGCGGTCCGGCCGGCAGTTGGTCTGCCCGCCAGGGCTGTACTGGTCCTCCGAGCGGTTCTTCTTCTGGGCCGTCAGCCGGTTGAGCATTGAGTCCAGGTTGCCCGCGGCCACGCCGAAGAACATGCGCGGGGGCCCCAGGGCCTTGAAGGGCTCGGCCGAGTGCCAGTCCGGCTGGGGCAGCAGGCCCACCTTGAAGCCACGGCCCTCCAGGAAGCGCGCGATGAGCACCGGCCCGAAGGCCGGATGGTCCACGTACGCGTCCCCCGTCACGATGATGATGTCGCACTGCTCCCAGCCGCGCGCCTGCATGTCGGCGCGGGTGGTGGGCAGGAAGGGATGGGCGTAGCGCATCGAAGAGGCCATGTCGGTGGGGGGGCGGGGGGCTTCCTCCCAGAACATCGGGAGGACGCGGAAGCAAGCCCGGCTGGAGAGGGTGTACACCGGGGCGGCCTGCCTTCCTACCCACCACGCATGCACCCTGGGTGTGGTGCATTGACGCCGATCCAAGCCTCCCCTACCTTGGCCGCCCTCTTACATGTAGCGACCTGTTCGGGTGGGCAGGTCATGAAGTGTAGGCTTCTCGAGCGTTCGCCATGCCAGCCGCGGCACATCCTCCAGCCCCGCGAGACATGACGGCCCCGCACGGCGCTGGTGGCCTCGGGCCGGCGCGCGGCGAGGTGCGGGGGCCGCGCGTCCGATGATGCGGTGGCCGGAGGATGGACGTGCGGGTGACGCGGCGGAGCCCGGGGACGAGGGCTCACGAGCGCCAGCGCCCACCCGCGAGCTGCACGTCGAGTATGACGATGCGCCGCCGCCCGAAGCCGCGCCGCCCCGCCGAGGTGGTTCAGTGCCGCGCTGGCGCAACACGCTCCAGATGCCGGAGCCGCCCCGGGAAGACGACGTGGCGCCGCGGCGCACCGAGGGCGTGGTGCCTGTCGCGCCGCTCCAGGACGAGGACGTGGCGCTGCGGCGTTCCGAGGGCGCGGCGCCCGTAGCGCCGCCCCAGGCTCCCGAGCCCACCGAGGCGCGGGCGGAGGTGCCGCGGGCTCCGAATCCCATGCTGGTCGTTTCGCGGATGGCGCGGGGACGCGGGGAAGCGGAGGACGTCCCGTCGCGTGACGTCTCGGTGCCGGAGGACGTCAGCCCGGCCGAGCGTGAGGCGATGCGCGCCGCGGTGGCCACCGGGAAGCGCCGCGAGCTCTGGTCTCCGCCCGCGTATCTGCCGGAGGACCTGCGGGAGGCGCTGCTGTCCGAGCGCAGCCAGTACCGCGCGCAGCTCCTCCAGGACGTGCGCGAGGTCAGCCTCCAGGGACCGAGCGTCGTGTCCCTCATCCCGCGTCCGGCGGCGGACCCGGACTGGTCGGGCGGTTCGGTGCTCGGCTTCCTGGGGGAGGAGTGTGTCTTCGGCGGAGACGTCGTCCACCTGGACTTCGAGTCGGGCCGCGTGTTCGCCGCGCCCAGCCACGGGGATGACGTGGACCGGCGCGCGCTGTCCGCGGACCGTTGGTGCTACCGGCCCTACGACTTCGCCGAGGCCCTGTGCGCGGCGGCCTCCGCCTACGAGGACCGGCAGGATGCGCTCGCCGAGTCCCTGCGCCGCGCTTGCGGCGAGGCTCCGCCGTCCACGCTGACGCATCAGGACGAGGCCCTGATTCCGGCCGACCGGCTCTGGCGCCAGCCCTGGGGCTGCATCTGGGGGCCACCGGGTACGGGCAAGACGACGGCCGTGGCGGACCTCATCGCGCGGGCCCTGCGCGCCTTCCCGGGCGAGCGCATCCTCGCGGTGGCGCCCACCAACCGCGCCGCGGACGAGCTGGTCCTCCGCGTCAGCGCGCTGCTGGAGCGCGAGCCCATCCCGCTGCGGCCCCTGGCGCGCAGCATCTTCCGCGGTGGCACCGGCGCGAGCGAGGCGCTGGCGAAGCTGCCCACGGTGACACTGGAGGACTCCAAGGGCGGCAAGCTGCGCGCCAGCATCGAGGAGCGGGAGCGGGAGCTCATGCTTCAGCGCGTGCGCGGTGGCCCCGCCCATGAGCTGGCCAAGCTCCAGGCGGAGCTGCGCGGCCTGCGCGGCAAGGTGAAGGACCCCACGCTCAAGGAGGTGGAGAAGGGAGACTGCCCGTTGGTGGTGGTCACCGTGCACCGCGCGCTGCGCCTGGTGTCGGAGCTGGAGGGGAAGCAGTACTTCGCGCGGCTGGTGGTGGACGAGGCCGGCATGGTGACGCGCGCGGCCACCGCGTTGATGGGGCCGCTGGCGGAGCGGGTGACGCTGGCGGGAGACCCGAAGCAGATTGGCCCGGTGAGCCGCGCCGCGGAGGGCGCGGGCAAGGGCACGCAGAAGTGGCTTCGCGGCAGCGGCCTGTCCCACCTGGAGGACGCGGTGAAGGACGCTGCGCGCGCGGACGTGTTGCTCTTGCGCACCCAGCACCGCATGCACCCGGACATCGCGAAGGTGGTGAGCCACTTCTGCTACGGCGGCGCGCTGGAGGACGGCGACATCGTCAAGCAGCGCGCGGAGCGGCCCGCCCCGGTGGCGGCCTTCCCCGCGGTGCGCGCGGGCTGGGTGGTGCTGGACGGCCTCACGCGCGACTCGAAGCGCCTCACCCATGGCCGGGGCGAGACGGGCTCCGGCTACCAGCGCGAGCTGTCCGCCAACCTCGCCGTGTCCCTGGCACGCGAGGCGGTGCGCTCCGGCCTCAGCGTGCTGTGCGTCACGCCCTACCGCGCGCAGGCGGCCCTGCTGCGCCGGCTGGGCAACGCCGCGGGCCTGCGTGGGGACGTCTTCAGCGCGTCCACCATCCACCGTCAGCAAGGGACCCAGTACGACGTGGTGATGGTGGACACCGTCGCAGGGGGAAGGCCTTTCCCGCCCCACACGCTGGTGCCCATGCTCAACGTGGCCGCCAGCCGCGCGAAGGACTACCTGCTGGTGCTGGCCTCGCGCGACGAGGCCCGCGCCGCCACCATTCCGCAGCGCTTCCTGTCGCTGCTGCCGCGGCTGCGCGTGCACCCCGGTGAGCCGCTGCGCCTGGAGCCGCTGCCGATGCCCCAGCGCGCGCCGCCTCCGCCCCCTCCGCCGGTGCCGGTGGACCTGGGTGCGGAAATCAAGGGCGCGCGGCCCGGGCAGCCGCTCTTCACGCACGAGCAGGTGTCCCTCTTCGAGCGCCGCTTCGACGACGGGCACCACCTGGTGCGCGGCGTGGCCGGCAGCGGCAAGACGTACGTGCTGGCGCACTGGGTGGCGCGCTACCTGCTGGAGAACGCCGAGGCGCAGGTGCTGGTGTCCTTCTACAACCGGGCCCTGGCGCCGCTGGTGGACAAGTTGTTGGTGGAGGCGTTGGCCCAGCGCGCGGGCCGCCTGCGGGTGCGCGAGCTGCGCTCACGGGTGACGGTGCGGCACGTGGGCGCGCTGCGCCGCCATCCGCCCGGCACCTTCGACGGCGTCTTCGTGGACGAGGCCCAGGACATGGACGCCAAGGCGCTGGCCATGCTCCACGCGCTGGTGCGCCCGGACAGGCTGCCGGACGGGCGCGAGGTGCGCTGCTTCCAGCTCTTCATGGACGACTCGCAGAACGTCTATGGCCAGGTGCCCATCGACGCGCTGAAGGAGCAGCTCCCCGAAGGGCTGTCGTTCCGCGGCCGCACCCGCGTCCTCAAGGAGACGTTCCGCGCCACCCGGGACATCCTCGACGTGGCCTTCAACGTGGTGCTGGACCCGCTGCGCCAGCACGGCGCCGCCGAGCCCGGCATGCGCGAATACATGAAGGTGGGAGAGCTGGCGCGCGAGGGGCTCGTCTGGCTCCCGGAGGAGACGCTGGAGGGCCTCTTCCGCGTCCAGTCCACCGAGCGCGGCGGCGTGCTACCCCAGGTGCGTGGCTTCGCCTCCAGCGCCAGCGAGGCGCGGCAGGTGGCCCGCGAGATTGCCCGCCTCATCCGCGAGGAGGGCGTTCACCCTGGCGACATCCTCGTGGTGGCCCCCGTCATGCCCTCCCAATTCACGGAGGCGCTCAAGCGCGCGGGCGTGCCCGCGGAGGCCTACGGCGGCAAGGGCGGGCGCAACGTGACGGACTTCCGCGTCAGCGGCGTGGACCACGTGCGCGCCACCACGGTGTTCTCCTGCAAGGGGCATGAGTGCCCCATCGTCTTCTTCGCGGGCCTGGACGCGCTGGACACCGCGGAGCAGTGGATGGCGGGGGCCCGGGAGCGCTCGGCCCGGGAGAACGAGCGCATCCGCCGCGCCATGTTCTACGTGGGCGCGACGCGCGCGATGAAGCGGCAGTACCTCACCGGCGTGCGAGGCGCGCGCTTCCTCCGCGTGGCCGCCACCTACGTGGAGACGCTGGGCGGGCTCGTCCCAGCGGCACCGCCCCCCGAGGCAGCCTCGGGGGCGGATGCGAGATAGGCCCGCGAGCGCTGTTACTGCGCCGGGCGCCGGACCGCGGGCACGTGCACCTG
The DNA here is from genome assembly GCA_046520405.1 of Myxococcus sp. 1LA. Classification (GTDB taxonomy): domain Bacteria; phylum Myxococcota; class Myxococcia; order Myxococcales; family Myxococcaceae; genus Myxococcus. The sequence continues at coordinate 8,210 of JBKGHI010000232.1, read as the reverse complement.
GACGCCAGCGCGGTGCGCCGTCTGCAGCGTGTTCACCGCGAGCTGCTTCACGTAGCGCTCCGTGATGGCGATGCGCAGCCGCTCCTCCTTGATGGGGTTCGGGTCGCCCGTCGTCTCGTGCTTGGGGTCGATGGCCATGTCGATGCAGCCGTCCGGTGACGTCTGGGTCTCCCGGCAGATGACGGACATCGAGACGAAGACGCTGTTGGTTTGAGAGACGGCGGAGGCCGCCTTCGTGGCCTCGTCGGAGGACTCGGTGTCGAGCGCCTGGGCGCCGGGAGCCGCCATCGCGCGCCGGCCATCCTGCCGCTCCACCACGGTGTCCGTGCGTGGGTCCACGACGTAGGTGGAGCGCTTCTGGGGATTGCGAACGTCCTGCAGGGTGATGCGGACATAGGTTCCCGAGGGGATGTCCTCCGAAGGGTTCCAGTCCGGCGTGTTGCCCGTGTGCCGGCAGGCAGAGAGCAGGAACAGACATGAGAGCGGGAGGAGGTACTTCTTCATGGGGATGAGCTCACTCGATGGAGGTGAGAGGACTCTTCGAAGAGCAGCACCTGCTGGACCCAGGCGCTGGCATTGTGGCGCAACCAGGCCTGACGCTCGTCGCGCAGCGCCACGGCCGCGGGGACGCCTTCGCGAATCCGGGCCAGGACGGGCTCGAAGAAGGCGTGGGCCTCGTCGTCGGGAATCTCCTGCGTGGCGGCGAGGACGGCCCGCGCGCCGGATTCGATGAAGGCCAGGGGCAGACCGAAGTTCTCATGCAGGTACGCGCTCGTGTGGCCCGCGTAGCAGGCCGCCAGCAGCACCACCGGCCGGCCTCGCAGCCGCTGCCCCTTCAAGTCCCCCGTGGTGAGCGCGAAGCGTCCGCCCTGGGCCCCCGGTGAGAGCACGAGGACAGATGCATCCGCCACCGTCGGGTCGATGATGCCGTGCGCGTGGACCTGCACCTCGGTGGCGTCCCGCATGGCGGTGAGGACGCGCGGCGGGGTGGCCTCGGCGCCGCGGAGCAGGGTGAGCCCGTCGCCCGTGTCGTTGGCCGGGTTCCAGGCGCGCAGCAGGGGCAGGTGCAGTGATTCGGGAGCCAGCACGTCCGTCACGATGAGTCGGCGCGTCTTCGCGTTGGGGCGCGGGGCCTCCGCCAGGCCGCCCACCCGGTAGGACCACGCGATGTCGGACGGCAGCAGCCCCGCGCGCCCCTGCACCGGCGGACGCGCGAGGACGTCCACGCTAGGGCATGCGCGCAGGGCCTTCACCACCGCTTCGGGCACCAGCCCCGAGACGTTCTCCAGCGGCGCCTTCCGGCCCACGTCGTGGTGGCCCAGCAGGCGCCCCTCCGCGTCCCGGGCCACGACGAAGGTCCGCTCGTCATCCACCGTGACGCCCAGCGCGCAGCGCTCCGGCGCGGGCATGGCGTGCTCCTCGGCGAAGAGGGCCAGCCCCTGCTCCAGCGCGCCCGTCCGGCCCGCGTCGAGGATGAGCGAGGTGTAGCTATAGACGCGGGCCTTGCGCGCGCTCACGTTCGCCGTCGGCAGCTTGGAGGCGTCCGCCAGCGCCTGGCGCAGCAGCGCTTGTCCGCGTCCCGCGTCCTGCTCCAGGTAGAAGCGCCCCTCGATGTGGCGCAGCAGCGCGAGGTCTCCCCCGTCCTGCGTGCCCGAGTCGCGCAGCGCGCCCAGGCCCTGCTCCAGCAACTGCGCGTCCCCCGGCTTGCGGAAGGGCGTGCGGGCCAGGTCGGCCAGCAGCGCCAGCCGCGCCATGGAGGGCTTCTGGCTGCACTGGACGGCCCGGTCGAGGAACTCCCGGGCGCCCGCGAAGTCCAGCGCGCGGTGGTGCGCGAGCGCCAGGCTGGTGAGGGCCACCTCGGAGTCCGCGCAGCCCTCGGGCGTCTGGAGCAGCAGCTCCTCCACGTAGGCCCGGGCCAGCACCAAATCCCCCTGCGTCCGCGCCACCTGTCCCAGGTCCTGGAGCAGGTTGCGCAGCGAGCCCCACTCCCGGCTGTCCCGGGCGGCTCGCAGCGCGGAGAGGAAGCTGGCGCGCGCGTCCACGGGCCGGTGGAGCCGCGCCATCACCAGGCCCAGCTCCCGCTGCATCAGCATGCAGCGGTACGCCTGTTTCCCGGAGGCCGTGCAGGCCTTCACCGCGGCCTGGAGCCGCTCCCGCGCACGTTGCGGCGCGTCCGCCAGGGCCTCCGCCCGGGCTTGCCGCTCCTCGGCGAGCAGCGCGAACCACGGGTCCTGCGTCTCCAACGCGAGCGCCCGGTACTCGTCCAGGAACTGGCGCGGGTCCGCGTAGGCGAGCGCGCCCAGCAGCAAGTCCTCCTGCCGGGCCTCGCGCAGCCGAGAGAGGAAGGACTCCAGGGCGGGGCCTTTTATCTCCCCTCGGGTGAGGCGCGCGTACTCCTGGGCCAGGGGCGCGCGCGCGGCGAAGTCCCGGCGCGCGGCGCGGCGCACGGCGTCCTCCAGGTGCGTGCCGTCCTCCTTGCGGTCCAGCGCCGCCGCCAGGGGACGGAGGGACTCCACGCGCTCGGGCGAGGCCGCGGCGCGCAGGGCGTTGTAGAGGCACACGCGCGCCATGCCCGGCAACGCCTCCGCCTGCGCGGAGGTGAGCGGCGCACCGCCGTCCACCATGCGCTGGCAGTCCTGACGCATGCCCTTCCAGTCCTGACGCTCCCGCTCCGCGGCGCTCCGCAGCGCCTGGGCACGCTGCGCCGCCTCGTCGCTCCAGCCGCGCTCGCCGAGCTTCGCCACCTGCTCGAAGGACTCCGCGGCGCGCAGCGACAGGCCGAGCCGCTGGAGCGCCAGCGCCTGATTCCAGAGCGCCTGGGCATGGCGGGGCCGCGCCTTCAGCGCGCGCTCCAGCAGGACGAGCGCCTTCTCCGGTTCGTCGTGCTGAAGCGCCAGGGCCGCGCGGTCCGTGTCCAGGTCCGGAGAGGGCGGCAGCTTGTCGAGGAAGGCGGAGGCCTGGGCCAGGTCTCCGCGCAGCAGGAAGGCGGAGGCGATGCCCCGGTGGTCCGCCGCCTCTTCCAGCCGGGCCAGCTCGCGCAGCGCCAGGGCCTGCGGTGGGGTGCCCGCGCCGCTGCGCATCACCTGGTAGGGCCGGTACCCGTCCGCGCCGGGATGCGTGAGGCGGAACTCCAGGGGCCGGGTGGCCGCATCCGCCAGCCAGAGCTCGGGCGCGGCGCTCGCGGACTCCGAACGGGGCACCAGCACCAACGCGGCCAGCCCCGCGGCGATCGCGAGGGGCACCACCATCAGCCAGGACTTGCTCCGCCAGGAGGGCGGCGTCCCCGCGCGCTCGGGCGCGGGGCTGTTCAGCGCGTCATCGGCGAGCAGCTCCAGGGAGAGCAGCTCCTTCATCCGCGACTCACAGCCGCCGCAGCGGGCCAGGTGGTGGCGGAAGTTCTCCGCGTCCGCGGGGAGCATCTCCCCGTCGACGAAGCGCTCCAGGTTGTCGCAGATGCTGCTCATGACTCGGCCATGCCTTCGTGCGAGGCGTCACTGCCTCCCAACAGCACCCGCAGGGCCTGCCGGGCCTCCGTGAGCCACCGGCCCACCGTCCCTTCCGTCGAACGGAGCTGCTGGGCAATGGCCCGGTACCGCAACCCCGCCACGTGAAGCCGGTAGGCGTCCCGCAGGTGCGGGGGCCGCAACTGGTCGATGGCCTTCTGGAATTCGTCGCGCGACACGCGCTCCCACCGCTCCTGGGGGGCCGCTTCGCCCTCCGCATCCAGGTCCTGTACCAGCCGCAGCATGGGTGCGCCCATGACTTCGGTGCGCCGCCGCCGGCAGTGGTCCAGGAAGCGGTTGCTCATCGTGGTGCTCAGCCAGACGCTCACCGCGCCCGCGTTCTCCGACATCAGCTTGTCGAAGTGGCGGTAGGCGCGCTCCAGCGTCTCCTGGACCAGGTCCTCCGGGTCAATGCCTCCGCCCGAGCACAATCGCCGGGCGATTCGAAGCAATGCCGGACGCCGCGCCCTCGCGAACGCCTCGAACTGACGACGGTGGCCGTCGCCCGGCGTGGAGGAACCGTCTGATGTCCTTGTTTCGTGTCGTTCCACCGGTGGGCTGCCCCCTGCGCACCGGTGGAAACGGACCCGGGTAATTCCCTTCGGTGAAATCGTTCGCTGCGCCGCGTCACGTCTCAGCAGGGTGAGGGCATGTAGGCGGGGGCGGGGCCGGTGCTCAAGCGTCGCTGGTACTGGGGCGGAGGGCGTTGACGGTTTCCAGGGTGGGCACCGGCACCTCCAGCCGGAGCCGCTGCGGCCCGCCGACGTCGGCCATGAAGGACAGGCGCCCGCCGTAGCGTTCGAGCAGGCCGCCCACCACCTTGAGGCGGTCATCGGCCAGCACGCCCGCGAAGCGCTCGATGAGCGAAACGGCCTGGTCGGCTGGGAAGGACGGGTCGGCCACCTGCACCTTGAGCACCATGGCCGCGGCGGACATGCCCACCTCCGCGTTTACGCCCTCGGGCGCGCCGCGGAAGGGGGCATAGAGGCACGCCATCGTCTCGCGGTGCCGCAGCAGGCCCTTGAGGTACGTCACCAGCTCCGCGTCGTCCCAGGGCTTGCTGATGAAGCGGCAGATTTCGCCTTCGTTCACCGACGCCACCACGGACTTGAAGTCCGCATAGCCAGAGATGATGAGGCGCAGCGCCAGCGGATGGCTGCGTTTGAGGCGCTGGAGCAGCTCGCTGCCCGTCATTCCTGGCATCCGGAAATCCGTCAGGACGATGTCCGGGCTGAACGACTCCAGTCGCTCGAGCGCCTCGTTGCCGCTGAAGGCAATCTGGACCTCGAATCCCTCTCGCTTCAACAAACGCTGCAGCGCACGTGCGATGGGCTGCTCATCGTCGACCACCAGAACCTTGAACGCATCCATGACCCCGTCGCTCCTCGGGCGCGCACTCTAGACCGGGGGCCTAAGGAAAATCCCCGGGGTCTGGAAAATGAATGCAGGGTCAGGCGCACACCTGCGTCCGGGTGGGTGTGATTGCCGCGCCGCATTGCGCCCAAGGTTCATTTAATCGTCAGCAATGCACCCATGGCCATGAGCGCCACGCCCACTCCCAGTCTCCACGTGAGTGGTTCGTGGAGGATGAGAAAAGCCAGCAGCAGGGTGAGCGGCAGGCTGAGCTTGTCGATGGGCGCCACGCGCGAGGCGGGCCCGAGCTGCAGCGCCTTGAAGTAGGCCAGCCACGACAGGCCCGTGGCCACGCCGGAGAGCACGAGGAAGAGGAGTGTCTTGCGGCTGATGGAGGGCAGGGCGTGGTGCTCGCCGCGCGCCAGGGAGATGCTCCAGGCGAACACCAGAATCACGACAGTGCGGATGGCGGTGGCCAGCGTGGAGGGGATGCCTTCCACGCCCACCTTCGCCAGCACCGCTGTCAACGCCGCGAAGCCCGCGGAGAGCAGGGCATAGGCCCACCACGCCATCGAAATCCCCAGGTCCTGGAGCGGGCGGAATGCCGCTCGTGTTCATCGACCTACCAGTGCGGGGAGATGCTGTCAGGCGCGACTGGCGGTGGAGCGGCTCCTGGCGTATGGCGGAAGCCCGCACGCACGCCGGAAGGAGCGCGTCCCTGTCCCTGGTGGCACGAAGGCCTTCATTCCTCCCTCCCTCCGTCCTGGTGCTCCTGGCGCTGGGGCTCCTGACCGCGTGTGGCGCGGAGCAGGACTCCGGGCTGGAGCGGGTGCGCCGCACGGGCGAGCTGCGCTGGGGGGCGGATGCCCAGGGGGGGGAGCCCTACGCCATGGAGGACCCGGACGCCCCCGGGGGCATGCGTGGCTTCGAGGTGGAGTTGGCGGAGGCGCTGGCGCGTGAGCTGGGCGTACGGGCCCGGTTCGTCCAGAACGACTGGTCCAGCCTGGTGCCTTCGCTGGAGCGCGGCTCGTTCGACGTGGCGCTCAACGGGCTCGAAGTCACCCCGGCGCGCTCCGGGCGCGTCCTCTTCACGCGGCCCTACTACGTCTTCAACCTGCGGCTGCTGGCCCGGCGGGACGACGCGGCCGTGACGGGGCTCGATGCGCTGCGCGGTCAGCGCGTGGGCACCTTGGCCAACTCCCTGGCGTGGGACCTGCTCCAGCGCAGCGGCGTGGAGGCGGTGCCCTACGAAGGCGTGGAGGAGCCCTACATCGACCTGGAGCAGGGGCGGGTGCGCGCGGTGTTGATGGACGACATCATCGCGCAGCGCTACGGCCAGCCGCGCCCGGGGCTCCGGGTGGTGGGGGACGTGGGGGAGGGCTACTACGCCATCGCCGTGCGGCCCGGGGAGGAGGACCTGCGCGAGGCGCTGGACGCGGCGCTGGGGCGCATCGCCCGCTCGGGGGAGCTGCGCGCCATCTTCCAGCGCTGGGGCATCGACAGCGCCGCGCAGCAGCGGATGGTGGACTGGACGGACGCGCAGACGCGTGAGGTGCTGGCGCCCTCTCAAACGGCGCGCATGGGCTGGGGGCAGGTGATGTTGTTCCTCCAGGCCGCGGCGGTGACGCTGCTGGTGTCGGTGGGCGCCATGGTGCTGGCCATTCCCCTGGGCGTGGGGCTGGCGCTGACGCGGCTGTACGGGCCCGGCTGGGCGGGGCGGCTGGTCACCGGCTACGTGGAGCTGTTCCGCGGCACGCCAGTGCTGCTCCAGCTCTACGTCCTCTATTACGGGCTGGCGGGCGTGCTCCGGTTGGACCCCATCAGCGCGGCCATCCTGGGGCTGGGCCTGAACTACGCGGCCTACGAGGCGGAGGTCTACCGGGCGGGAGTGCTGGCCGTGCCCAGGGGCCAGTTGGAGGCGGCCATGGCGCTGGGCATGCCTTTGCGGCTGGCGCTGCGGCGGGTCATCCTCCCCCAGGCCTTCCGCGTGGCCCTGCCCGGCGTCACCAACGACTTCATCGCGCTGCTCAAGGACAGCTCCCTGGTGTCCGTCATCTCCGTGGTGGAGCTCACGAAGCGGATGACGATTACCGCGGTGGATGTTCGAAGCTGGCTGATACCCGGCGCGTTATGCGCATTGATGTACCTGGCAATGAGCTATCCCTTGTCCCGGCTGGCGAGGCACCTGGAAGCGAGGCTGGAGCGCGGATGATCGAAGTCGAGAAGCTGAGCAAGCGCTACGAAGGGCGGCTGGTGCTGGATGGCATCGACGCCACCTTCTCCCCCGGCGAGGTGACGGCGCTGGTGGGTCCTTCCGGTGGGGGCAAGAGCACGCTGCTGCGCTGCCTCAACGGGCTGGAGTCCTTCGATGGCGGCGTGGTGCGCGTGGGGCCCGACGCGCTGGCGCCCGGCGACGTCCGCGCCCAGGGCGAGAAGGTGCGCCGCATCCGCCGCCGCGTGGGCTTCGTCTTCCAGCAGTGGTACCTGTTCGCGCACCGCACGGCGCTGGGCAACGTGACGGAGGCGCCCATGCACGTGAAGGGCGTGAGCCGCCAGGAGGCCGTCGAGCGTGGCCGGGCGCTCCTGGAGAAGGTGGGCCTCTCCCACCGCGAGGACGCCTATCCCTCCGAGCTGTCGGGCGGCGAGCAGCAGCGCGTGGCCATTGCCCGGGCCCTGGCCATGGAGCCGGAGGTGCTGCTGATGGACGAGCCCACCAGCGCGCTGGACCCGGAGCGGGTGGGGTCGTTGATTGATTTGCTGGAGCAGCTCCGCGCGGATGGCCTCACCCTGGTGGCGGTGACGCACGAGATGCGCTTCGCGCACGAGCTGGCCTCGCGCGTGTTGGTGCTGCACGGGGGCCGCATCATCGAGGAGGGCCCGCCCGGCCGGGTGCTCGCCAATCCCAACCATGAGCGCACGCGCGCCTTCCTGGGCCTGGGACGCGTCCCCGCGCTGCGCACGATGGGGGCCTGAGCGCCCGTGCTGGTTCTGATGCCTGCCCGCCGGGCATGCTGACGGACGGCTCGGGCAGAACCGGCGCACTGGCGGTGTTCCTCGCCGCGTCCGTGAAGGAGTGGCATGCGTCGAGAAGTGCAGTGGATGGAGTTGGGGCAGGGGCAGGGCCCTCGGGTGTTGCTGCTGCCCGGGCTGGGCGCGCGCGGCTCCGGCTTCCTGGCGCTGGCCCAGCAACTGGTGCCCACCGCCCGGCCCATCCTGGTGGAGTACCCGGAGGGCGAGGCGGCCGCTTGCGGCGCGGGCGTGCTGGCGCGGCAGGTGGCTGCGGGCCGTGGGCGAGGTGGACGGCGGTGGTGGCCAGCGTCCTTCGGGGGCGAGGTGCGCGCACCTGGGCGGCGG
>JBKGHI010000231.1:0-14335 GCA_046520405.1 Myxococcus sp. 1LA | reverse complement strand
CTGGACGCGGAGGCCCGGCGGCGGGCGCGAGCGCTGGGCGTGGAGGACCGCGTGACGTGGGCGGGCTATCTGCCGCCGGACGCGCTGGTGGGCGCGCTCCATGCGGCCACCGCGCTCTGGTTCTGCGGCAATGCCCGCAGCGAGGCGTATGGCCTGTCGCAGGTGGAGGCCATGGCCAGCGGCCTGCCCGTGCTGAACACGGCGATTCCCCACTCGGGGGTCGCCTGGGTGAGCCTCCATGAGCAGACGGGGCTGACGGTGCCCATGGGTGACGCGGCGGCTTTGGCCGCGGCGGCCCGCCGGTTGGTGGAGGAGCCTGGGCTGGCGCAGCGGCTGGGACACGGAGCGCGTGAGCGGGCGGTGGCGGAGTTCCGCCATGACGTCATGGCCTGGCGCAGTCTGGCCTTGTACTCGGAGGCGCTGGGCCGGCCCATCCCCGCGGAGGCTCCCGAGGACATGCCGCGCCGGCGCCTCGCGGGGGATGCATGAGCCGCCCCCTGCGCGTGCTGCACGTCTCCAGCGGCAACCTCTACGGCGGCATCGAGACGTTGCTGCACACGGTGGCGCGCGAGCAGGGCCGGCACCCGCCGCTGTCGCATGCCTTCGCGCTCTGCTTCGAGGGCCGGCTGTCGCGGGAGCTGCGCGACGCGGGCGTGGAGCTGCATCTGCTGGGGCCCGCGCGAACCGGGCGCCCCTGGTCCGTGTGGCGCGCGCGGAGCTGCTGCGCGAGCTGCTGCGCACGGGTCGCTTCGACGGGGTCATCTGTCATGCCATCTGGCCCCAGGCGCTGTTCGGCCCGGTGGTTCGCGCGGTGGGCATTCCCCTGGTCTTCTTCCAGCACGACGCGCTGTCTGGACAGCACTGGCTGGAGCGATGGGCGCGTGTCACGCCGCCTGACCTGGTGCTGGCCAACAGCCGCTTCACCGCGGGCACGCTGGCGTCCGTCTATCCGCGAGCGCACTGTCACGTGAGCCATTGCCCCGTGCCCTCGCCGCCACCGGCGCTGGTGCCCACCGAACGCGCGCGCTTGCGTGGAGCGTTGGGGGCCGCCGAAGGTGACGTTGTCATCCTCCAGGCCAGCCGCATGCAGGCGTGGAAGGGGCAGCGCCTGTTGCTGGAGTCGCTGGGGCGGCTGCGGCGGGTACCGGGCTGGTGCGCCTGGGTCGCGGGTGGCGCTCAGCGTCCGGAGGAGGTCGCCTACCTGGAGGGCCTGCGCGCGCAGGCGAAGCAGTTGGGCGTGGAGGACCGCGTGAAGTTCCTCGGGCAGCGCTCGGACGTGCCGGACCTGCTGCGCGCCGCGGACATCCACTGTCAGCCCAACGTGTCGCCCGAGCCCTTCGGGCTGGCCTTCGTCGAAGCGCTCCAGGCGGGCGTGCCCGTGGTGACCACGGGGATGGGCGGCGCGCTGGAAATCGTGGATGCCTCCTGCGGTGTGGTCGTCCCTCCCGAGCCGGAGGCCCTGGCGCGGGCGCTGGCGGCGCTCATCGAGAATCCCCGGGCGCGAGAGACGCTGGGCGCGGCGGGGCCGGCGCGTGCCTCCGCGGTGAGTGACGCGGGCGCCTTCCTGCGCGGCGTGGAGGAAGCGCTGCGCGCGTTGTCCGGGCCACGGGAGGCCTCCGCGTGACGGTGCCTCAGCTCCAAGGGCCGGGTGTGCTCCGGCGCCGGTATGTGCGCCGTGCGCCAGGTGCCGCGCTGGAGGCGGTGCCAGAAGGCGCCGTGCCCGCCGTGCGGAGGGCGGGTGCCGGAGGTGGCCTCCTCGCGTCGAGCCGGCTGGTGCCGCTCTTCGTCTGTCTGCTCATCGGCTGCCAGCTCGCGTTGCTGGTGGAGGCCATCGCGCCGCTTCGCGTGGCGGTGCGCGTGCTGGCCTTCGGCGTCAGCCTGGCCCTGCTGGTGCTGGTGCGGGGACGAAGCCTCAAACATCCCGCGCTCCCCTTCATCCTGGCCGCGCTGGGCGTCACCGCGCTTCAGTTCTTCAATCCCGGCACGGGGGCCCCCTTGGCCGCCGTGGCGCAGTTGGGCATCCAGTTGGCCATCGCCGCGCCGCTGCTCTGGGTGACGCGGCTGTCCATCGACCCGAGGACGTTCCGCCGCACGCTCGCGCTGCTCTTCTTCTTCAACGCGGCCAGCGCGGGCGTGGGCGTGCTCCAGGTCTACTTCCCCGGGCGCTTCCAGCCGACGCTGTCCTCCGCGGTGCAGGGCCAGGGTCAGGGCTATGTGAACAGCCTCCAGTTCGAGACCGCGGATGGCGTGCGGGTGTTCCGGCCCATGGGCCTGACGGACATCCCGGGCGGCGCGTCCACGGGTGGCTTCTACGCCGTGTTGCTCGGCGGAGGCTTCCTGCTGTCGTCCCGGCGCGGATTGATTCGCGCGTTGAGCGTGGCCGGCATCCTGGTGGGTCTCTTCGGCCTCTACCTGTCCCAGGTGCGCGCCACCGCCGTCATGCTGCTCGTCTGCCTGGTGGCCCTGGCCGGTGTGCTCCTGTTGAGCGGCCGGGTGGGGCGGTTCCTGGCGCTGCTCGCGGTGGTGGGGACGGCGGGCGTGGCCACCTTCGGCTGGGCGGTGGCGGTGGGCGGTGACACGGTGCTGCAGCGCTGGTCCTCGCTCTTCGAGTCGAGCCCCGACGAGGTGTATCACCGCAACCGCGGCTACTTCCTGGCGGGCACCTTCGCGGACGTGCTGCCCGAGTACCCGCTGGGCGCGGGCCTGGGCCGGTACGGCATGATGAATGCCTACTTCGGCGACAACAGCGACCGCGAACGTCCGTCGTTGTGGGCCGAAATCCAGTGGACGGCCTGGGTCTACGACGGCGGCATCCTGGGCGTGCTGTTCTACCCGTTGGGCGTGGTGATGGCGCTGGTGTTCGCCTTCCGGGTCGCTCGCAGCCGGGATGGCCCACAGAGTGAGTTCTGGCTGTGGGGCAGCGTCCTCTTCGCGTACAACCTGGGCGCCCTGGCGCTCACCTTCAGCTATCCGTTCTTCATGAGCCAGACGGGCATGGAGTTCTGGTTGCTCAACGCGGCGCTCTTCGGCGCCCTCGCTCATGCGAAGACCGTACACGCTCATCGCCGGTGACTTCGTCGACACCGGAGGCATGGACCGGGCGAACCTGGCCCTGGCGCTCTGGCTGGCGAGGCAGGGGCACCCCGTGCGGTTGGTGGCGCACCGCGTGGCGGACGTCCTGCTGCGTGAGCCCAACGTGCGCTTCGTGCGCGTGCCCAAGCCCGCCAACGCCTATCTGCTCGGCGAGCCGCTGCTGAGCGCCGCGGGCCGCGCCTGGGCCCTGCGCACCCGCGCCGAGGGTGGCCGCGTGGTGGCCAATGGCGGGAACTGTCCGGTGGCCTCGGCCAACTGGGTCCACTACGTCCACGGCGCCTATTCCTCCGAGCCCACGGGCGGCGTGCTGCGCCAGCTCAAGGGCCGCGTGAGTCACCGGTACTACGTGCGCTCGGAGCGGCAGGCGCTGCGGCGCGCACGCGTCATCATCGCGAACTCGGAGCGCACGCGGGACGACCTGGTGGCGGCCACGGGTGTTCCTGCGTCCCGGGTGCATGTCATCTATCTGGGCGGGGATGCGGAGCGCTTTCGTCCGGCGTCACCCGAGGCGCGGCGCGCGGCTCGGGCGGCCCTGGGCTGGCCGGAGTCGCGGCCCGTGGCGCTCTTCGTGGGGGCGCTGGGAGACCGTCGCAAGGGCTTCGATACGCTCTTCCAGGCCTGGACGCGACTGTGCGCGCGGGCGGATTGGGATGTGGACCTGAAGGTCGTGGGTTCGGGCGCGCAGCGTGAGGCGTGGGAGCGCGAAGCGGCGGCTCGGGGGCTGGGGGCGCGCATCCAGTTCCTCGGTTTCCGTGATGACGTGCCGTTGCTGCTCTCTGCCGCGGATGTGCTGGTGTCGCCCACGCGCTATGACGCGTATGGGTTGAATGTCCACGAAGCGCTGTGCGCGGGGCTGCCCGCGCTGGTGAGTCGAACGGCGGGTGTGGCGGAGCGCTACCCGGCGGCGCTGTCGGGGCTGTTGCTGGATTCGCCGGACGACGTGGACCTGTTGGCGCGGCGCCTGGAAGCGTGGCGTGGGAATGCCGCCGCCTGGGCGCCGCAGGTGTCCGCGTTGTCGGAGACGCTCCGAGCGCAGACGTGGGACACCATGGCCGAGGCCATCGTGGACGTGGTGGAGCGAGAGGGCTGAGTCAGCCTCGCTGTTCCAGGACCTCGGTGAAGAAGCCGAGGTGGGCCTTCGCCACCACCGGCCAGGCGAAGTGGGTGACGGCGCGTTCCCTTCCGCGCGCGGCCAGTGTCTTCCGGTGCTCGGGACTCTCCAACAGGCTCGCGAGCGCCTGCGTCCAGGCGGACACGGACGCCTCCGGCAGGACGATGCCCGCGTCGCCCATGGTGCGTGGCACCTCGCCCGAATCACTGCCGAGCACGGGCACGCCACACGCGAAGCCCTCCGCCAGCATGCGGCCGAACTGCTCCCGCCACCGGGGCGTTGTCTGGCTGGGCGCGCACAGCACATCCATGGCGTTGAGCACGCGCGGCACGCCGTGATGGGGAACACCCGTGAGGATACGTACCGCGGCTCCATGTCGCGCCGCCCAGTCGCGCAGGGCGCCCTCCGTGGGGCCGCCGCCTACGAAGAGCGCTCTCCAGGGTGTGCGGAGTTCGTCCAGCGCCGCCATCAGCAAGGGCACGCCCTTCTCCGGCACGAAGCGGCCGAGAAACCCCACCACGGGCGGGCCCGAGGTCGCCCAACCGAGCTCCTGTAGCAGGGACTCGCCCAGGGCGCGGTTGGGGTGGAACAGGTCCACGTCCACGCCCATGGGGATGGCGCGCGAGGGACGCTCCGCGTAGCCGGGGCGGGTGAGGAGGTTGTCCTTCACCGTTTCACCCCACGCCACCCAGCCGGCGGACCGCTGGACGACGAAGCGCTCCGCCTGCGCGAAGGGCGGCGGGTAGCGCTTGGACAGGTTCTGCGCGGTGCAGAAGACGAAGGGCACGCGACGCGGAGTGAGCAGCGCCAGCTCCAGGCCGGCCAGGACGTAGGGCTCCTCCCACGCGTGCACCAGGTCCGCGCTGCTCGCGAGGTGGGCGCGCACCTCCGGGCCGTAGAGGAAGGTGTGGAGCGAGCGACTGAAGAAGGCGCGCACGCCTTCCGTCCTGGCGGCTTCCTCCGCTTCGAGCTGGAGGGTGAGGGGGCTCAGGTCTCCGTGGAAGAAGCGGGGCGCGACGGTGGTGACGTCCCAGGTGCCCGCGCCCACGCGGGCCATTTCGTTGGCGAGGCGCCGGTTGAGGCCGACGACGTAGGAGTGGGACAGGGTGACGAGCCGGCGTGCGCGCTTCAATGGATGGGGACTCCACGGCTTTCAGCGGGGGAACTGCTCCGCGCGAGCGTGCGGTACAGGGCGAGCACCTCGCTGGCGTAGCGCTCGCGTGAGAATCGCGCCGCCGCGGTGAGGCGCGCGGCCGTGCCCAGTCGGGCTCGCAGTGCTGGGTCATCCAGCAGCGCTCTCATCGCCTGGACCAGCGCGTGGAGGTTGCCCGGTGGCACGAGCAACGCGTCCACGCCGTTCGTGAGGGCCTCCGCCGCGCCGCTCGCGCTGGAGACGATGGCGGGCCGCCCGCAGGCGAGCGCCTCCGCGATGGTGAGGCCGAAGGGCTCGCGCCGGGTGCTGGCGTGCACGAAGACGTCCAGGGCCCGGTACACGGACGCTGGATGGGATTGGAATGGCACCAGGCCCACGCGCTCCGACAGTCCTCGCGAGGTGATGAGCCTGCGCAGCTCCTCCTCGGTGAATTGTGAGCCGGGCGTCTGGTACAGCGGCGCGCCCACCAGATAGTAGCGCACGGGCAGGGCGGGGTAGAGGCGCGTCAGCGTCGCCGCTGCTTCGAGGAAGGCGTCCTGGCCCTTCCAGCGGGCATACGTGGCGACCAGCCCCACGCGGAGCGTTCCCGCGGGCGCCGTGGGCAGGCCGGACAGCAGGTCCAGTTGCGCGCCGTCCACGGGGCCGGGCGAGAAGTGGGTGGTGTCCACGCCGTTGTAGATGACGTGCACGGGGACTCGGAACAGCACCTGCCTCGCGTCGTCGCCTACGGCTCGCGAGTTGGCGATGGCCGCCGATGCGAGGGGGGACATGAGCCTCAGCGCGCTGCGCACCAGCGGGCGTTCGCCGAGGAAGTCATGGATGTGCCACACCCGCTTCAGGGGCAGGCCAGCAGTAGCGGCGCTGAGCAGGTGGGTCTTGATGCCGTTGGAGTGCACCAGGTCGGGGCTCACCTCGGCCACGTCGCGGCGGAGCGCGCGTCCATGGTCCGCAAGGTGGCCGGGGGCAGGTGCGAGGCGGCGGGCGAAGCGCAGTGCCTCCAGGGGACCGTGCCCGCGCAGGGCGGAGTCGCCCAGGGTGGACAGTTGCTCTGGCAGCGGCAGCAACCGCGCGTCCACGCCCAACGCACGCGCCTCGTCGAGCAGCGGCCCCGCAGTCCCCGCGCGCAGGTGGAGGGACAGCGTCGCGTCCTGCTGCTTCAGGCATGCGAGCAAATCGAGCAGCGCGCGCTCGGCTCCGCCAAGGATGCCCACGGGATTGAGGAAGAGGAGGCGCACGGCGGATGGACCGAAGCAAACACCTCCTCCCGGGTCAAGGAACGTCACCAAGGCCTGACGGGCAGCCGACTCGGCCGGGCGCCGTGTTCGCTCGGTGAACACGCCTGTGTCCACGTTGTCTCAGGTGATGGGGGCGTCGCGGGTTGGGTGCCCCGGCCTCACGGCGTGGCGGCACCCAGCAACCGTCGATAGGCGTCCAGCACCGTGTGAGCATGCGCGGCCCAGGTGAAGTGCGCGGCGCGTGACAACCGTGCCTCGCGTGTCGGCTGCGCCCCGCTCCCATCGAGCAGTGACGACACGGCGCCCACCCATGCGGGCACGTCCCCCACAGGACAGTAGGTGCAGGCCTCCGCGCCCACCTCGCGAAGCACGGGGATGTCGCTGGCCACCACAGGGGCTCCACACGCGAGTGCCTCGATGACGGGGAGGCCGAAACCCTCCGCTTCACTCGTCACCAGCACGGCCGCCGCGCGCCGGTAGAGGCCCGCCAGCGTGGCGCGTTCCTGCCGGGATGGCTGGAGCAGCGCGTCGCCGATGCCCAGTGCTTCCACCTGTGCGCGCTGCGCGCTGCTCAATGCGCCGCCTTGCTGCACAAGTCGCAGCTCTGGGTGATGGGCGTGAAGCTCGGCGAACACGGCGAAGAGCACATCCAGGCGCTTGCGGGGAATCGCGCTGCCTACGTGGAGCAGGTAGGGCCGGCCACCCAGAGGCGCGAGTACCGCCTCGCTGTCATCGGCCGCTTCCTCCACATGCGTGGGCTCCGCACGGTACTCGGGAGACACACCGTAGGGCGCCCACACGAGCCGGGATTCAGGCACCACACCGTGCGCGAGCAGCTCCGAGCGCACGGCCTGGGTGCTGTGGAACACGATGGCCGCTCGCTCCAACCCCGCGAGCTGGGCACGGGCCATGGCACGGAACCACGCGGG
The DNA here is from genome assembly GCA_046520405.1 of Myxococcus sp. 1LA. Classification (GTDB taxonomy): domain Bacteria; phylum Myxococcota; class Myxococcia; order Myxococcales; family Myxococcaceae; genus Myxococcus. The sequence goes on along the minus strand of JBKGHI010000231.1, from coordinate 6,814 downwards.
GCGCGGCTCGCGGTGCGGCTCCAGCACGGAGCGGAACGCATCCAAATCGTGGCAATAGACGCCGGTCCGTGACGCGGGAAGCGCGTGGACGAGCTGCGCGTAGGTGTGGTCCACGACATGGAACACGTCGTGCCGTCCCCGGGCGAGCAGCGCCTGTCCCGGGTAGAGGCCAAAGCGGGTGAGGAGCCGGTCCGCGTTGAAGGCGGCGTTCCGAGCGCCCACGCGGGGAAGCCGCCGCACCACCGAGGGCATCGACGGGCGCACGGCCTCCACACGGACCTCGGAGGGCCGCGCGGCCAGTTCCTCCAGAAGGGCCTCGCCCACCAGGTCCATGCTGGGCCACCCCTCCTCGCGCGGGTCCATGAGCAGCGCGAGCCGAGGCGCGGAGTGAGGCCTCATGTCGGAGCGGCACGCAGCAGTGCTTCCACCGTGCGCTCCAGCGCGAAGTGCTCGCGGTAGAGGCGGGCGGCGCGCTGCCCCAGTTCCCGCCCAGCGTCCGAAAGCGACAGCAAGGACTCGGCGCGCTCCACCAACGCCGCGGGCGCCGTGCCCTCCGCCAGGGCGACCGCGCCCAGCTCACGCCACAGCGGCTCCGTGAGGTGCCCCGTGTTCGTGACCACGGGCAGCCCCAGCGCCAGCCCCGCCATCACCGTGGTGCGCCGCGTGCTCACGCCGTCCGGATAGGGTTGCAGCAACACGTCACACGCCGCCAACTGCACCGCGATGGCGTCGAGCGTGAGCGAGTCCCTGGCCACCAGCCGGCCCCGCAGCTCGGGATGGCGAGTCTCCAGCCCTTCGACGAAGGCGCGGCTGCCTCTGCCCAGCAGCAACGCGCGGCGCGTTCCATCCTTCCGCAGCAGCGGCACCAGCGCGGCCTCCAGCGGCTCGGCGGTGAGCCGTCCGAAGGTGCCGAAGTGACCCATCCAGGCCCCCGCTCCAAGCGCCGCGCGGATTTCCCCCACGGACTCCCTGGAGACCTCAACGGGGAGGTTGCTGGGAACCGGCAGCCAGGTCGCGTTGGACCGGACGCCAGCGGGCAGGTGCTCCCCCCACTGCGGGATGGAGACGAAGACGCGGTCCGCGGCGCTGGCCACCATGCGCACCATCAGCCGCGTGGTGCCCGCGAGCACATGGTGGCGCCACGGCCCACGGGGACTCCACGGGTGGACCGCCTCATGGATGTAGACCCAGCGCGCGTCCTTCCTCCGCGCGGCGAACCACGCGCAGAAGGGGACGTTCATCGCCTTCATCCCGAACGCGTGGGGGACGTACTGGAGCAGCAGCCGCCGGGGGCCCGGGCACGCATCCAGCCCGCGCGACAAACCGGGCAGCCCCGCGGGCGTCAGGAGCCCGGGGACCCGGTGCACGGTGACGCCGTCCTCGTCGCGCACGCCGCCTTCACCGGGGGCCCAGACGTGGACCTCCTGCCCGGCGCCGGCGAGCGCGCGGCTCACCTGTCGTGTGTAGTCACCAACGCCGCCGGGCCTCGGCGGGTATTCGCCGGTGAGGACGTGCCAGGCGGGCGCGGTGTGGGACGGAGGCATGGCGCGGCGTCAGGACGCTTCCATGTCGCGGATGGCCAGGAGCTGGAACGCGTGCTGGGGCCAGCGCGTGGCGAAGGGCTCGGTGAGGATGGACAGGCGGCTGCCCAGGCGGAAGGGCCGGATGCGCGGCAGCGCGTAGTCGCCGCGCAGGGGCTTCCAGCCGCTCATGCCGGTGACGCGGTAGCCGCGCAGCTCGAAGTCGTAGACCTCCCAGCCGGAGCGGTGCACCTGGTGGACGTTGTTGTCCCACTCGTCCTGGGGGAGGAAGCCGTTGGGCGTGAAGATGATGACGCGCTTGCGCGCCAGCGACTCCATCATCTCCAGCAGCCGGAAGCCGTCCTGCTTCTCGAAGTGCTCGATGACGTCCAGCGCGACGACGGCGTCGAAGCTCTTCGGCCCGAAGTGGCGGCCGGCCTCCATCAGGTCCATGCAGTGGTATTCGCGGTGGATGCCCGCCGCGCGGCTGCGCTCGATGCTGGTGGGGTGGCCATCCACGCCCACCGTGTGCGGCAGCAAGTGGGAGAAGCTGTGCAGCGGCGAGCGCGAGCCACAGCCGATGTCCAGCACGCTGTCACAGGTGCCGACCAGCGCCTCCTTGAGGGTGCGGTGGAGCACCTCGTGCTCACCCACGAGGACTTCGCGCTTCAGGAATTGGAGGACGTTTCCAGCGGGCAGCATGCCGGCGGACCGTAGCCCCGGCGCTCCGGAGAGGGCAACCCTGGCGCGGTGCCCAGGCAGGCGAGCGCGTCTGCCTGCCGTGCGGGGAACTCGCGTTGCTTGTAGGCCCTGGGCGCTGTCGCTAGCATTTCCCCTCCCGCGCGCCCTCGCGCTGGCCCTCCCCAGGACGCCCGGAGCGGGCCGCCCAGCCCCATGAACGCGACCGCAGCGCCCGAAGCCTCCGCCGTCGAAGTCAAGGCGCGTGCCCTGAAGGGCATGTTCGTCCTGGCGGCCCGGACCGTGGCGTCCCAGGGCCTGCGGGTGGTGAGCGCGCTGTTCCTGTCCCGGCTGCTCTTCCCGTCGGACTATGGCCTCTTCGGCATCGTGTCCTACGCGGCCTCCCTGGGCGTGTTCCTGGGCGACCTGGGCCTGAGCGCGGCGCTGGTGCGCCAGTCGCACGAGCCCACGCGGGACGAGACCTTCACCATCTTCTGGTGCCACCAGGCGCTCACCGCCGCCGTCGTGGCCGTCGTCTGCCTGCTCGCGCCCCAGCTCACGCGAGGCTACGCGCTGGGGGACGGGGCGGTGCCCATGGTGTGGGCGCTGGCGCTGGGGCTGTTCCTGTCCTCGCTGCGCGTGATTCCGTTGATGGCGCTGGAGCGCCAGCTCGCCTTCCCCGTCATCGCCCGCGCGGAGCTGATTGAGAACGTGGTGCAGGTCCTCACCACCATCTCCCTGGCGGCGCTGGGCTTTGGCGCGTGGGCGCTGGCGCTGGGTGGCCTGGTGCGCGGCGGGGTGGGGCTGGTGCTCATCTGGTGGGCCTCGCCCTGGCGTCCGCGGGGGCGCTTCCGCGTCGACGTGCTGCGGCGGCTCCTGGGCTTCGGGCTGGCGTTCCAGCTTCCGCCCCTGGTGGCGGCGATGGTGGCGGGCTGGGTGCCGCTGGTGGTGGGGCACATCCTGGGCAAGGACGCGGTGGGCCTGGTCAACTGGGCCTGGGCGCTGGCCTCCACGCCGATGATGCTGAGCGTGGTGCTCAACCGCGTGGCCTTCCCCGCATACTGCCGGTTGCAGGATGACCCGGAGGGCTTCGCGGACTACCTGCGCACGTCGCTGCGCCGGCTGTCGGCGGTGCTGCTGCTGGCCATTCCCGTGGCGGTGCTCGCCGTCCCCGTGGCGGTGCCCCTCTTCTTCGGCACACGGTGGGTCCCCGCGGTGGTGCTGGTGCAGTGGTTCAGCCTGGAGTGCATCCTCACCACGCTGGTGGGCCTCCTGGCCACGGCGCAGAACGCGGGGGGACGGCCCTGGGAGCGGCTGGCCGTGGTGGTGGGCGTGGGCGTGGCGAAGTGGGGGCTGGGGACGTTGGCCATCCAACGCTTCGGCCTGGAGGGGATGGGTCCCGCGGGCGTCGTGGTGGGCCTGGCCGAGGTGTGGGTGTCGGCGTGGCTGGTGGAGCGGCTCAACCCGTCGATGCGCGGGCTGACGCGGCAGGTGGTGGAGCCCTTCGTCACCCTGGGGCTGTTGCTGCTGGGGGCGTGCCTGGCGGCGATGCGGTTGGTGGAGGAGGGGGTGGTGGCGCAGGCGCTGGTGGGCGCCGTGTTGTTCGCCATCCTGGTGTATGTCCGCGAACGGTTGCCGGGAACGCTGCCTGTCCTGGGCGAGCTGAGGCAGATTCTCGAATTCATCCGGGCACGGAGGCGCCGATGAAGAAGCCGGATTTGGTCATCTCCATCGTCAATCACAGCAACCCGGAGCTGCTGCACGACTGTCTGCGCACGCTGTACGCGACGACGCGCGACAGCTCCTTCGAGGTCTGGATTGTCGACAACGCCACCGGCGGGCGCGGCGTGGACGCCATGCGGCGCGACTTCCCCCAGGTGCGCTGGCTCTTCAACACGGCGCGCAAGGGCTTCTCCGCCAACCACAACCAGGTGCTGCGCCAGGCGCGGGGCCGCCACTTCTGTATCTTCAACGACGACACCATCGTCCACGAGGGCGCCTTCGACGCGCTGGTGCGCTTCATGGATGAGAACCCGCGCGTGGGCATGGCGGGCGCGCGGCTGTTGAACGCGGACGGCACCATCCAGAACTGCACCTTCCGGCCCATGTCGCTGGCCGGGCAGCTCTTCGACATCGTCTTCCTGCCGCGCCCCCTCCACTTCCTCAAGGCGATGGCCATCGACCCGGCGCAGTACGGCCACGACGAGGCCCGGGTGAACTGGGTGCTGGGGGCCTGCATCGTGGTGCGCGAGGAGGCGCTCGCGGAGGTGGGGTTGCTCGACGAGCGGATGTCCCCGCTGGGCAACACCGAGGACACCGACTGGTGCGTGCGGGCCTGGAAGGCGGGCTGGGAGGTGGCCTTCTGCCCGGAGGCGGTGATTACGCACCTGACGAGCCGCTCGTTCCGTCCGTCCGACACCGGCGCGGACAAGGTGCGCATCGAGCTGTGGCGCACGCGGCTGGCGTACTTCCGCAAGCACCACGGCCGGCTGCACGAGGCGGCCATGCGGGCCATCCTGGTGGGGACGCTGCCGTACAACTCGGCGGTGCTGACGCAGACGCTGCTGCGCGGGCGCATGAGCCTGCCGGAGTACCGCAAGCAACTGGCCACCTTCCTGGGCATCTCGCAGATGGGCCTCAGCGCCCGCGTGTGACATGCCCTTCTTCTCCGTCGTCATCCCCACGTACAACCGGGCGCGCCTCCTGGAGGTGGCGCTCGACTCGGTGTTCGCGCAGGAGGAGCGCGACTTCGAGGTGCTCGTCGTGGATGACGGCTCCACCGACGACACGTTGGAGACGCTGGCCCGCCATGGCGAACGGGTGCGCGTGCTCCGCCAGGGCAACGCGGGGCCCGGCGCCGCGCGCAACCTGGGCATCCTGGAGGCCCGGGGCACCTACGTGGCCTTCCTGGACAGTGACGACGTGTGGTTCCCCTGGACGCTGGCCACGTACCGGCGGGTGCTCGAAGCGGAAGGCGGGACGTCGCTGGTGCTGGGCACGTCGACGCTGTTCTCCCGGCTGGAGTCCCTGGCGTCCGTGATTCGCGAGCCGCTCCAGGTGCTGCGCTTCGCGGACTATCTGGCCAGCGCCGGGGACCGGACGCCGCGCACCGCGTGCGTGCTGGCGGTGCGCACGGACGCTCTGCGGCGCGTGGGCGGCTTCACCCCGCTGCGCATCAGCGGCGAGGACTACGACTTGCTGTACCGGCTGGGCACGGAGCCGGGCTTCGCCTGGGTGCGCGCGCCCGTGGTGGTGGGCTACCGGCAGCACGTGGGCTCCACGTCCACGTCGCTGGAGTCCGGCTACCGGGGCACGCTGTACCAATTGGAGCAGGAGCGCCTGGGGCACTACCCCGGAGGCGCCGCTCGCAGGCGTGAGCGGCTGGAGATGCTGCTCTACAGCCTGCGCCACGTGACGCACTGGTTGCTGTCCCAGCGCCGCGTGGACCTGGCGCTGGACTTGTACCGGCGCGGACTGCCGCTCCACCTGACGGTGCCGCGCTGGCGCTATGTGCTCGGCTTCCCGCCGTGGGCGTTGGCCACCACCGTACGCCAGCGCGTCTCGGGCCGCTGACTCAGCGCCCGCCGCCGCCCATCAATCCGCCCAGCAGGACTCCCAGGCCGCCTCCGCCCGGCGTGTTGCCACCGCCGCCCGCGCCCGCCAGCAGCGGCACCACGGAGAGGATGCGGCTGACGAGCGTGGGGTCCAGGCGCGACTTGAGGAAGTTGAGCAGCAGGGGCGCGACGAGGGACGCCTTGCTCGCGTCGATATTGAAGCGGCCCAGCAGGGAGGCCACCGCGGCCACGTCACCGGCCTGCCCCATGGCGCCACCCAGCGCGCTCAGCATGCCGCCCGTGCCTCCCTCCTGACCGGACATGAGGCCCCCGAGCGCGCCCATCAGCCCGCCGCCCGCGTCGGGTGCCGTCTGGGGCGCGGACGTGGTGCTGGGGGCCTGCTGCCAGGTCTCCATCTCCGGAATCGCCTGACCCATCTGGCTCGCGGCGTCCGGGCCCAGCTTCTCCTGCACCGTGCCCTGCACCAGCTTCAGCAGCGAGCCCGCCAGCCCCTGGGCCTGCATCCCGTTCACCCCGAGCTGCTGAGAGAGCTGTCCGATGAGGTCCATCCCTTGCTCCTTTCCTGTCGCGCGTTCGTGTGGAGCGCCTTTCTAGCGGGCCCCGGCAGGCGGCGCGGCGGCGTTGGTGGGGAATCGTTGCTCACGGACAGGCCCGGCGGCACGCAGGCTGGCCGCTCTCCTGCCTGCCCGCCGCCTTCACACGGCCCGGCCCGGACTGCGCATCTTCGCTGAGGAGGCGCGGGCGCCGTGCCCGGCCCCGGCCGGAGGCGTGTCATGCGGGAGGCGAACGCGGTGGGCTCGCGGCGGAAGACGGCGGCGCGTGGCACCCCGGAGTGCTGGGGCGGCGTCGACCTGGGCGGGACGAAAATCGAGGCCGTGGTGGTGGACCGCGCTGGCGCCGTGCTGGGGAAGACGCGCCAGCCCACGCCGTCCGACGGTGAGCCCGGCGACGTGGTGCGCGCCATCTACGACACGCTGGAGGGCGCGGCGAACGCGGCGGGGCCTGACGCCGCGCCAGCTCGTGGGCGTGGGCGTGGGGGCG
>JBKGHI010000230.1:0-14339 GCA_046520405.1 Myxococcus sp. 1LA | reverse complement strand
CCACCGCGTCCGGCGGCAGGCGGCGGGTGGGCAGCACGAACGGGGGCGGCACCGGGCAGTGCGTGCAGGGCCCACGCAGGGGCACCGACAGCCGGTTCCCCGCGCGCAGGAAGTTGTTCTTCATCCGGTTGGCCTTCTTGATCATCGCCACCGTCGACCCGTACTTGAGCGCGATGCCGCCCAGCGTGTCGCCGTTCCGGATGCGGTGCGTCGTCACGTTGTGCTCCGGCTGGAGCGCCAGGAACGGCTGCACCCGGCGGCCCAGCTCCTGGGCCCGCGGATTGTGGAAGCGGATGTGGAAGTGGTCGCGGTGGCCGCGAGCGTGCCGGACGACGCCATGGGGGCCGTCATTGAAAATCGAGTCCAGCCACGCCTTGTCCTCGCCGGCCCGGACCGCATGGTCGTAGATGACCTTCCGCACCCGGCGGTCCACCAGGATCATCTGCACGTCCGTCTTGATGAGCAGTGACCGGATGAGCGCCCAGTTCAGACCCACGTCGATGACGTGCTCGCGCGCGCGGGTCCGGATGGGGTCCACCGTCGGGTAGTAGAAGCCCACGTCCACGTCACGGCCATTCTGATGGCTCTTGTGGGGGCGCATGTAGCCGCCCTCCTTGTGGCTCATGCCGTTGACGCGCAGCGGGGGCGCGTTCGGGTAGCGCGCCCGCACGTCACGGATGGCCTCGGCCAGGTAGTTGACCGTCTCCTCGGTGGCCCAGGCCCCCGCGGGCGTGACGACAATCCAGTCGTCTCCTTGCGGGAACTGCCTGGCGTTCACCAGCCGGCCGCTGTGCGCGAAGCCCACGGCCATGGAGCCCAGCGAGGCAATCTCGTCCTTCCACCGCCGCGCCAGTTCCTCGTCGGAGATGTCCGCTGAATAGAGGGCCCCGTCGGCTCGGCGCCCGTGGCGACGGCGTCCGGCATCTCCTTCTCGCCGTCATCGCCCTCCCCTTCGGCCAGCTCCTCTTCCTCCGACTCCAGGTCCTCCGCGCTCAGCGCGCAGCCATCCTCGGCGGAAGCGGGCTCGGCCACGGCATCCATGGACACCGGCTCGGCGGCGGGCGTGGACGCCAGCGCGGGAGCGGCCTCCGGGGGCGGCTCGGCGGCGGCCACGGGAACGGAGTCCTGGGCACGCACGGCGGCGGCCGGCGCAGTGCCAGCATGGGGAGAAACACGCGCGGCACAGCCGGCGCAGACGAGCAGGAGCCAGATTGGGTAACGCACCGGGGCGGAGGATGGCCCGGAATCCTGCTGGGCACAAAGCACCGTCCAGGAAATCTGGCCGCCCCCGGCGCCGGTCAGCGCTCCGAGAGCGGCCGTCTCGTACATTCAGAGCGGACGGGCCGTGACGGCACCTTGCCCGCCTGCCCTCCAACAAGGCGCTACGGGGTGGGCTCGGCGTGCGCGACGTCCAGCGCCAGCTCAATCATCTCGTCGAACGTCGTCTGCCGCTCCTGCGGCGTGAGCTTCTCGCCGGTGATGATGTGGTCGGACACGGTGAGGAGCCCCAGCGCGCGGGCCCCCGACTCGGCGGCAACGCCGTAGAGCCCGGCGACCTCCATCTCCACGGCCAGCACGCCCATGCGCGCCAGGGTGGCGTTGAGCTGCTCCTGCGGGTGGTAGAAGAGGTCGGACGTGAAGACGGGGCCGGCGCGTACAGCCTTGTTGCGCCGCTCCGCGGCCTCCACGGCCCGGCGCGCGAGCGTGAAGTCCGCCACCGCGGCGAAGTCATGGCCCATCAGCCGCATCCGGTTCACATTCGAGTCCGTGCCGGCGCCCGTCGCGACGATGACGTCGCGGACCTTCACATCGGTGCTCAGGGCGCCACAGCTGCCCACGCGGATGAGGACGCGGGCGCCGTACACCTTGATGAGCTCCGTGGCGTAGATGGAGATGGAGGGCACCCCCATGCCGTGCCCCATCACCGACACCCGGCGGCCCCGGAAGGTGCCGGTGAAGCCGAGCATGTTGCGCACGGAGTTGACCTCGCGGGCCCCCTCCAGGAAGCGGTCGGAGATGTAACGGGCCCGGAGCGGGTCGCCGGGCATGAGGACCACGTCAGCGAAGTCACCGGAAGCAGCGGAGATATGAGGAGTCGCCATGGGCGCACCATATACCGCGTGTCCGCCCGCGAGCGCCCTCCCCAATCACCGGCCCGGGCTACGGGCTGGCCACCCACGCCACGTGGAAGTGGGCATCCAGCGTGGCCAAGGGGAAGCTCGCAGGCAGCGGTGGAAAGGGCGCGGCCTTCTTCACGGCGGACAGCGCTGCGGCGTCCCACGTCTTCGAACCGGACTCGATGGCGACATCGGCGGAGATGAGCGTGCCGTCCCGGCCAATCACGGCCCGGACGACTGTCTTCTGCCCCAGCTTGGGCGTGCCCTTGGCGCCGGGTTGCCGCCACTTCCCCGCGACGCGCGAATAGACCTTCTGCTGGTAGTCGGCGCTGGTCAGGTCCTGCTGGAAGAAGGCCTGGAGCTGCGGACTGCCCGCGGCGGCCAGGGCCATGGGCGACAGGGCCAGGACGAGCACGGCGGCGAGCGCCAGGTGGCCATTTCGGAGCATGGTTTCGATGGTAGCCCGCCCGCGAGTGGCCTCCAACGGGCAGGCACCGGCCGCGGATGCGCGCCTGACCGGGGATGACCATTCCATTCCCAGGATGAAGCTTCGCCGCCTGGAAGGGAGTGCACGCCATGTCCATTCACCCCGTCGGCGCATCGACCGCCGCGCCCCTCCCGCCCATGTCTCGGGGAGCGCCGCTGCTCGGACACGTACGAATGCTCCAGAAGGACCCGCTTCAGCTGCTCCAGGGCCAGGCGCGCGAGTACGGCGACGTGGTGCGCCTCAATGTCGGCCCGGCGTACCTGGCCCTGGTGGTCCACCCGGACGGCGTGCGCCACGTCCTCCAGGACCATGCGCGCAACTACACCAAGCAGTCACGTGGCTTCACGGTGCTGCGCGAGCTGCTGGGCCTGGGCTTGCTCACCAGCGAGGGCGACTTCTGGCTGCGGCAACGGAGGCTCGCGCAGCCCGCCTTTCACCGCCAACGGCTGGCGGGGTTCGCGGCCACCATGGTGGAAGCGACCTCGGAGCTCGCCGACATGATGGAGGCCCGCGCCGACATCGGCACCGCGTTCAACGTGGCCGAGGACTTCACCCGGCTGACGCTGCGCATCGCCAGCCTCACGATGTTCGGCTCCGACGTCAGCGGCGCCGCGCGTGACATCCGGGAGGCCCTGGGCGAGGTCCAGGTCTTTGCCTACAAGCGGCTCATCCACCCCGTGCTGCTTCCCATAGGCCTTCCACTGCCAGCGCACCGCCGGTTCCAGCGGAACGTGGCCACGCTGGATCGCGTGGTGCACGGCATCATCCAGACGCGCCGGCGCGACGGGGGCGAGCACCACGACCTGCTGCAGATGATGATGGAGGCCCACGACGCGGACACGGGCGAGCGGATGAGCGACGCGCAGCTTCGCGACGAGGTCCTGACGCTGCTGCTCGCCGGGCACGAGACGACGGCGAGCGCACTGGCATGGACCACCCTGCTGCTGTCTCGGCATCCCGGTGTCCGCAGGGACGTGGAGGCGGAGCTGGCGCGAGAGCTGGGAGGCCGTCAGCCCACGCAAGGGGACCTGCCGCGGCTGGCACTCACCCGCCGCGTGGTGGACGAATCGCTGCGGCTCTATCCACCAGCGTGGAGCCTCTCCAGGGTCGCCGCCGAGGAGGACGTGCTGAGCGGCTTCCGGATTCCCAAGGGCACCAAGGTGTTGCTCGCGCCGTGGGTGACGCACCGGCATCCGCGCATCTGGGACAACCCCGAGGGCTTCGACCCGGACCGCTTCCTGCCCGAGCGGGAGCAGGAGCGTCCGCGCTTCTCGTGGTTCCCGTTCGGCGGTGGGCCTCGCCAATGCATTGGCAACCAGTTCGCGCTGATGGAGCTGGTGTTGGTGTTGGCCACCCTGCTCCAGCGCGTGCGGTTGAACCTGACGCCGGGCCAGGTCATCCACTCCGCTGCCGCCATCACCTTGCGGCCCAGGCCCGGCGTCTGGGTCACGGCCTCGCGGCCTTGAGCGCTACTGGTTGCAGCAGACGCGGACGGAACCGTACCAGGGCGGCCCGTCCGTCGTGAGGCAACGCGCGTTGATGGACTGCACGCCACCGCGCCCCGAGCAGAAGTTCGGCGCGAAGTGGCGCGCCATCTCACAGGCCTCCTCCGACGAGACGTAGGACTCCGGCCCCTGGACGTAGCCACACGTCGACAGCTCCGACTCTTGCGTCCCCGGCTCCGCCATGTCCTCGGGAGCGGCACCGCCGCACCCCATCATCAGCCCCACGGCCACGACCCCAAACAACACGTTGCGCAGCTTCATGTGCCAGGCCTTTCCGTACGCACAGCGGTGAGAAGCGAGGGAGCATACATCCGATTGCCAGTCATCCCGGAATCCCAGGCGGCCGCCCTGGTGCTCGGGGAAGACCGCGCCGACTGCTCCCGTCCCCCCGAATGCAAGACAGGCAGGCACGGCACGCTGCGCGCCGTTCGAGTTGCATCCCCCCGCCCCGTCCGGGACATTGCCCGCGGAGTAGGGATGATGCTCGGCTACCAGGCGAATCCACAGTGGCGGGATATGTCTGACTTCGTGGTGCACTTCACGAAGCCGGGACCGCCCTATCATGACGCCTACCAGAACATGATGAGCATCCTCGGCGCCCGGACGCTCATCCCTGGCGCCGAGGGCTTCGGCATCGCCCGCCGCGAGCCCGCCGTCGCCGAGCGCCACCGCTCCGTGTGCTTCAGCGAGATTCCCCTGGACCAGCTCGCCCGGCTCGTCCAGCGCCGGAGCCTGTATGGGATTGGCTTCAGCAAGAGCTACATCCTCTCCCAGGGCGGCGGCCCCGTCTGGTACGTCCAGTACGGCGCCCCCGCGCACCTGGCCTTGAAGCACCAGGTGGAGCGCGCGCTCGCATCAACCTCGCCGCACCAGGAGCCCATCTGGTCCATGACGCCCTTCGTGGACATCCAGGGCGACCACCACAACGCCCCCTACAGCTACCGCTTCGACTGGGAGCGCGAGTGGCGCGTGCCGGGCCTGCTGCGCTTCACCGAGTACGACGTCGCCGCCCTCTTCCTCCCCGAGGAACTCCACGACACCGCCCGCGACTTCTTCGCCTGGGCCGTGCGAGAGAAGGCAGGCCCCGGCTACTTCTGCCCCTGCCTGGACCCGCTGTGGAAGTCGGAGCAGATCGCCGAGGCGCTCGCCAGGCACGCCTCGGACTCCGTGCGCCTCAAGGCCGGCTAGCGCGCTGAACGCAGGGCTCGCTGACGCGCTGACGACCTGGTTCGGACCACCTGCCACGGCGCAACTTGCGCACTCCCCCCCACACCCACGAGCCGACAACGCACTGCACCGCGGGCACTTTCGCAAGAATCGAAGCGTGGTTAATCCTGCCAACCAAGGTGTGGCGCTGTTCGAGGGGGAGGCTCAGGTGGGCGGGAATCGCTTTCCAAGGCTGTTTCTGGTGGGAGTCGCGGGGCTGCTGGTGGCGTGTGGTGGCGATTCCGGGAGCCGTGGCGTTCAGGACCCCAGCAACGATTCGCCTGACAGCGGTGCCCGCCCTGACGCGGGCCTGCCACCCACCGACTCGGACGGAGGCACGACGCCCGACGGAGGCACGGGCCCCGGGACGCCAGACGCGGGCGAGCCCGACGGTGGCCCACCGCCGCAGTCCAACCGCTGTGAGCCCACGGCGGGCGAACCCCAGTGGGTGCTCGAAGGCGAGCCCGTCTCCGCCACCGTGACGTGCGCCACCGGCCACTCCGCGCCGGACACGCGCTTCGCCGTGGACAACCTGCCTCCAGGCGCCCGCTTCGACGTGACCACGGGCACGCTGAGCTGGACGCCCGGCAAGGACCAGGCCTCCGTCTGGAACCTCACGCTGCGCGAGGAGAGCACCGGCGAGACGGGCACGCTCAAGGTCGGCGTGGCGGAGAACGAGTCCGCGCCCGGCAACGTCCCCATCGTCGACCCGGCGGCCTACACGGAGGAGTACGGGCTGCCGGTGTTCCACCTCTCCTTCGAGGGCAGGCTGACCGCGGGCGGCTACCGGCCGGTGCAACTCGTCTACCGGGGCCAGCGCTTCGACCTGGAGGCGAAGTACCGCGGCGCCACCTCCAGCGTGTTCCCCAAGCGGAGCCTCACGCTGAAGTTCCCGGACGAGGACCTGTTCAGCGAGCCCGTCTTCGGAAACGGCTTCACGGACCGCAAGCGCGTGGTGCTCATCACCACGTTCAATGACAACTCCTACCTGCGCTCGCGGCTCGCCTTCGACGTGTGGAGCCGGATGAGCCCGGGCCACATCCACCTGCGCACCTACAGCGCGGTGCTCTACGTCAACAACGCGTACGTCGGCCTCTACACGGTGGCGGACCACGTCAACAAGCGCCTCATGGCCGCGCACGGCGTGGACAAGGACGCGGACGCCTTCAAGGCCGAGGACAACCGCGCCAACTTCTCCCGGCTGCGCAAGGACGGCACGCCCAAGAATGGCCTCCACGAGGGCTACGAGAAGGCGGAGGGCTCCCCGGAGGAAGGCGCGCCCGGCGCCTTCGCGCCCATGGAGGCGCTCACCGCCTTCGTCGCGGACTCGGACATGGAGGCCTTCCGCGCCGGCTTCCCGCAGCGGATGAACGTGCAGGACTACCAGGACTGGTGGATCTTCAACACGCTCATCCTGGGCGTGGACTCGCCAGCGAAGAACGCCTACCACCTCTACGACCCGGCCACGGGCGGGCCCTGGCGCTACATCCCCTGGGACCTGGACGCGAGCTTCGGGCAGTCCTACGACACCACCCGGACCTCGCCCACGTCGAAGCCCAACTTCCGCGCGGACAACCTGCTCTTCCAGCGCATGCTGGATGACCCCACCATCGCCGGGCCCATGCGCGAGCGCTACCGGGCGCTGCTGCGCGACACGTTGAACGTGGAGGCCATCCAGGCGCTCATCGACGGCTACGTCCGGGAGACGGCCCCCTCCGCGCGGCGGGACTGGGCGGAGTGGGGCGCGAAGCACCAGAACTTCGGCGACCCGAACGACCCGTGGGGCGGCTACGGCAACTTCCCCCACTGGCACACGCGCCAGGACTTCAACTCCTACGAGGAGGAAGTCGAGTACGTGCGCCAGTGGATTCGGACCCGCTGGGGCGCGCTGGAGAATCAGCTCCCCTGAGCGCCTGGGCGCGGTGGCTAGAACGCCGCCGAGCCCGGCACGCGCGGGTAGGGAATCGCGTCCCGGATGTTCTGCAGGCCGCACATGTAGACGATGAGCCGCTCGAAGCCGAGCCCGAAGCCCGCGTGCGGCACGGAGCCGTAGCGCCGCAGGTCGCGGTACCACTGGTACCCCTCCGGCTTGAGGCCGAACTTCTGGATGCGCTGGTCCAGCACGTCCAGACGCTCCTCGCGCTGGCTGCCGCCGATGATTTCGCCAATGCCCGGGGCGAGCACGTCCATGGCGGCGACCGTCTTCCCGTCGTCGTTGATGCGCATGTAGAAGGACTTGATGGCCTCCGGGTAGTTCATCACCACCACCGGCCGGCCCACGTGCTCCTCGGTGAGGTAGCGCTCGTGCTCCGTCTGGAGGTCCTTGCCCCACTCCGGCGCGTACTCGAACTTCTTCTTGGCCTTCTTCAGGATTTCAACGGCCTCGGTGTAGTCGATGCGCTCGAAGCTGGAGTTGATGAACTTCTCCATGCGCTCGGTGACGCCCTTCTGCACCCGCTCCTCGAAGAACTTCAGGTCCGGCGCGCAGTCGGAGAGCACCGCCTTGAAGACATACTTGAGGAAGCGCTCGGCCAGGTTCGCGTCGTCGTTGAGGTCCGCGAAGGCAATCTCCGGTTCGATCATCCAGAACTCGGCCAGGTGCCGCGTGGTGTTGGAGTTCTCCGCGCGGAACGTCGGGCCGAACGTGTACACCTTGGACATGGCCAGGGCGTAGGCCTCCACGTTGAGCTGGCCGGAGACCGTCAGGTAAGCCTCCTTGCCGAAGAAGTCCTTGTGCCAGTCAATCTTGCCTTCCGGCGTGCGCGGCGGGTTCACCGCGTCCAGCGTGGAGACGCGGAACATCTGCCCGGCGCCCTCCGCGTCGCTCGCGGTGATGATGGGCGTGTTGACCCAGAAGAAGCCCTCCTCGTCGAAGAAGCGGTGGACCGCCATGGCCGCGCGGTGGCGCACGCGCGTGACGGCGCTGAACGTGTTGGTGCGCACGCGCAGGTGGGCCACGTCCCGGAGGAACTCCAGCGTGTGCTGCTTGGGCTGGATGGGGTACGTGTCCGGGTCATCCACGAAGCCCAGCACCTGGATTTCGTCCGCCTGGACCTCGTAGGCCTGGCCCTTGCCCTGGGACTTCACCAGCGTGCCCCGGCTCACCACCGAGCAGCCCGCCGTGAGGTGCAGGATGTCCTTCTCGTAGTTGGGCAGCGAATTCGGAGCGACGACCTGGATGGGGTCGAAGGTCGACCCGTCGCTGACGTTGACGAAGCTGATGCCCGCCTTGGAGTCGCGGCGCGTGCGCACCCAGCCGCGGACCTCCACCTTCGTCCCCTCCTCCACCCCTCCCGCGAGGGCCTTCTTCACACTGACGACCTGCATTGACGCTCTCCCTTGAGCCGTTTCGGGGACTGCGAGTTAGCCGGGCCCCGGCCCCGAGGACAAGGGCGCTGTGGCCCAAGCGTCACCGCCCGGGCCGCTGACAGGCGCTTCTGGGGGCTCCAAGCACCCCGCCCGGCCGCCTGAAACCCGGCCAACCGTGTCAGACCCTCCAGGTATCTTTTCTCCATGGTCGCCCCAAAAGGGGACCCGCGATTCCACAAAACCCTCACGTCCCTCGTAGGCCTCGCGGCCTGCCCTGGCCGTGCCCTACCCGGAGAGTCACATGGCTACTCGCAAGACGTCCAAGCGCAACGTCGTCGCCCGCAACCGCTCCACCGAGGCCACCAAGGCCGCCTTCGAGGAGCTCGCTCGCAAGGCGCGCAACAAGCCCATCGTCTCCACCAAGGAGCAGGACGCGCAGGACGCCCACGCGAAGAACGTCCTCGCGGACGTGTCCAGCCTCACCGCCGAATCCGCCGTGAAGAAAGTCACCGAGGCCGGCCTCACCATCAACAAGACGCTGGCCGGCATCAACGAGCAGGTCATCTCGCTGGTGGAGGAGCTGAAGCAGCTCGACGAGGCCATCCAGCTCAAGACGGAGGAGCTGAACGGGCTGCACGGCAAGGACGTGGCCGCCAGCGCCATCGACGTGCTCGTGGCCGAGTACGACAAGAAGAAGGCGGAGCTGGAAGCGGAGATGGAGCGGCTCCAGAAGGACATCGCTGAGACGCGGGCGAAGGCCGCCGCGGACCAGGCCACGGAGCGGCAGGCCACCGAGGTCGCCCGCAAGCGCGCCGAGGAGGAGTACGCCTATGACACCCAGCTCCAGCGCAAGAAGGAGCAGGACGCCTTCGCCGAATCGCTGCGCCAGCAGGCCGCCACCGAGCGCGACCGCAAGGAGAAGCTGGAGAAGGAGTGGGCCACCCGCGATGAGGCGCTGAAGCAGCGCGAGAAGGAGCTGGAAGATTTGCGCAAGCAGGTGGCGGACTTCCCGCTGGTGCTCAAGAAGGAGACGGACACCGCCGCCGCCGTGACGGGCAACCGGGTGAAGTCGGAGTGGGAGCTGAAGCTCACGCTCGCCACCAAGGACGCGGAGACGGCGCAGCGCGTCGCCGCCATGGAGATTTCCTCGCTCAAGGAGACGGCCACCAGGCAGGCCCAGTCGCTCCAGACGCTCCAGACGGAGCTGGCCGAGGCCAAGCGCCAGGTCCAGGCCATCGCCGAGAAGGCGCTCGAGTCCGCCTCCGGCGCCCGCGCGCTGGCGGAGGTCCAGGGCGTCATCGCCAGCCGCGATTACAGCAAGGGCAAGTAGCCCACCGCAGGGAGGCCCCCGGCGCGGCGCCCTTTGGGGGCCCCGCCGGGGAGTCTCGGCTCACGGCCTATTACCGCCATCCCTGATGATGACAGGC
This sequence comes from Myxococcus sp. 1LA, assembly GCA_046520405.1. Lineage (GTDB taxonomy): Bacteria > Myxococcota > Myxococcia > Myxococcales > Myxococcaceae > Myxococcus. The sequence goes on along the minus strand of JBKGHI010000230.1, from coordinate 4,288 downwards.
ATTGGGCGCTGTTAGAGTCCAGGCATGGACAAGACACCCGGCGGGTCTCCGTTTCCCACGCAGCTACTCTATGAGCGCATCGGCGGCTATTGGCATACCCAGGTCATTGGCGCGGTGGCCCGTCTGGGAATCGCGGACCTGCTCGCCCAGGGGCCCCGAAGCAGTGACGCCTTGGCGGCGGAGCTCGGCATCAGTCCGGACGGGCTGTACCGGCTGCTGCGAGGCGGCATCCCCGTGGGCATCTTCCAGGAGGTGGGTGAGCGGACCTTCGCCCTGACGCCCATGGGCGAAGGGCTCCGCTCGGACGTCCCGGGCTCGCTGCGGGAGATTGCCATTTCCCAGAGTGACCGCTCCCACTGGCTGCCCTGGGGACACCTCACCGAGGCCATCCGCACCGGGAAGTCCACGGTGCGCGCGGCCCTTGGGACGGACATCTGGGAGCACTTCGCGAAGCATCCCGAAGAGGCGGGGCACTTCGCCCGGGCCATGGGCAACCTGTCCGCCCTGGTGGCCCACGAGCTGACGCAGCAGGTCGACTTCTCCCCCTTCGCGCATGTGGCGGACATTGGCGGCAGCCAGGGGGCGCTGCTGGCGCAGGTGCTGCGCGCCAACCCCTCCTGCCGGGGCCTCCTCTTCGACCTGCCGCACGTCCTGGAGGGCGCGAAGGCCCCGCTGGAGGCCCAGGGCCTCGCCGGGCGGGTGGAGCTGGTCAAGGGCAGCTTCTTCGAGCCGGGCATCCCGGCCGCCGAGGCCTACCTGCTCAAGCACATCCTCCACGACTGGGATGAGGCGTCCGCCACCACCATCCTGCGGAACATCCACGCGGCGGCGCCCGCGGGGGCCCGGCTCTTCGTGCTGGAGCTGGTGATGCCCGACAACCAGACGCCCTCCCCCGTGCCCCTGTTGGACCTCAACATGCTGGTGCTGGTGGACGGGCGGGAGCGCACGGCCGCCGAATTCCAGGCGCTGCTGTCGCAGACGTTCTGGGAGCTGGTGGGCATCCGCCCCACCCAGGCCGGCACGTGCATCATCGAAGCCGTGAAGCGCTGAGCTACGGCGCGACCTGTTCGCGGAGGAGGAAGAGCTCCGCGAGCAGGTTGTCCACCGGCGCGAAGTCATCCGTGAGCAGGTGCGCCGGGCCCGCGGCCATATAGGCGTCAATCTCCGCGCGAGGCACCCGGCCGGTGCGCGGCCGTTCGATGCCCAGGCCGCGAAGCAGCTCCGGCAGGCGCTCCAGCTCCATGGGCTGGCCCGAGCCCGCGACGATGTAGACGCCCTGCCCCTTCGAGCCGCTGCGCGCGTCGTGGAGCAGCTCCACGTGGGGGAAGACGTCCTGCATCGTCCGGAGGGCCGAGCGCAGGAAGGCGCCCCGGGGAATCTCGTCGATGACGGTCAGCAGGTAGAGGCCCTCCGGCTTGAGCAGTGAGCGCACCAGCACGTCGTACTCGCGCGTCATCAGGTGGTAGGGCACCGACAAGTCGTTCACCGCGTCCTGGACAATCAAGTCGTACGCGCCGCGCTCCGCCATCTCCTGGAGGAACTGGCGCCCATCCAGGCTGAACGAGGCGATGCGCGTGTCCGGCTTCACGCCGAAGCGCTCCAGGGCGATGCGCGTGACGGCGGGGTCGATCTCCACCACCTCCATCCGCACCTGCGGGACGTAGGTCTCCACCCAGCGCGGCACCACGTAGCCGCCGCCGCCAATCACCAGCACCCGTGGCTCCGGGGTGCGCGCCGCCACGTGTCGCACCACCTCCGAGTGGATGTACCCATGCGGGTAGCCCAGGTAGGACGGGTCCTTCAGGTCCACCATGGTGTGCGTCAGGTGGTCCAACTGCATGGCCAGGAGCTGCCGGCCATCGTGCTCCACCTGGTTGATTTTGATGCAGAAGTAGTCCGTCTCCTCCGTGCAGGGTGACGCGAACAGGCCCAGCGCGCCGAACGTCCCCGCCAGCGCGAGCGTGCCCGCGGTGGCGCCGAACAAGCGCGGCTGCCGCCACACCTGCCCCACGAAGGCCGCCAACGCCATCAGACCCAGGCTGGCCCCCAACACCAGCGGGTAGACGCCCACCTTCGCGATGAGCCACCAGCCGGTGAGGAACGAGCCCAGCAGCGCGCCCGCGGTGCTCCACGCGTACAGCCGTCCCATGGTGCGGCCCGCCTGCCCCACGTCCGCCAGCGCCAGCCGGAGCACCTGGGGCGACAGCGTGCCCAGCGCCGTCACCGGCAGGAGGAACACCGCCGCCGTGTACGCGACGATGCGCGCCTGGAGGCCCAGGCCGTCGAAGTGGCCCTTCAGCACCAGCCACTGGTGGACGGGCGGAATCAGCAGGCAGCTCGCCGCCGCCAGCAGCATGGACCCGGCGAGCACCTCCTGCCGGGGCCACCGGTCCGCGAGGTGGCCGCCCACGAAGTTGCCCAGCGCCATGCCCGTGAGCACCACGCCGATGATGCCCGTCCAGCTCAGCAGGGAGACGCCCACGGTGGGCGCCAGGATGCGGCTGGCCGCCAGCTCGATGGCAAGCGTGCAGAAGCTCGCGCTGGCCACCAGGAAGCACGCCAGCACCGGCCGGGTGCGCAGGTCCACGCCCGAGGCGGGCGCCGTGGCGCGCCCTGTCTCCACCACGGCCGGCGCCGCGGGGGCCTTCGGGACGGCGGGCGGCGCGGACACGGAGGCCTTGGGCAGGGCCACGAGCGCGCACAGCACCAGCGCGCCGGACGCGGTGAGGACGATGGTGGGCACGGGGAACCACGCCACCAGCACGAAGCCAGTGAGGAAGTTGCCCGCGAGGCTCCCCAGCGTGCCCAGCGCGTACAGCAGGCCGACGATTCGCCCGGCGCGCGCCAGGTCCGGTAGCAGCAGCCGCAGCGCCAGCGGCGTCACCATGGCCAGCACGAAGCTGACGGGGAAGAAGCCCAGGAAGGTGAGCAGGAAGGTGCGCGGCAGCACGGGGATGGGCCGCAGCGCGGCGCCGTCACCGAGCACCGCCCCCCACCCCAACGGCAGCAGCGCGAGCACCGCCCCCAGCAGGGAGAGGCCCGCCAGCCACCGGAACGACGCACCCCGCTCCGACAGCCGGCCTCCCGCGTAGCTGCCCAGGCTGATGCCCGCGAGCACCACGCCGATGATGCTCGTCCACGTGTGGAGCGACGCGCCGATGAAGGGCGCCAGGAGCCTGGCGGCGGCCAGCTCCAACACCAGGGTGGCGCAGCTCGTCACCAAGACGAGGAAGGCAGCGCGAAGCACATCCAGACGAGACGCGGTGAGAGGAGCCATGCAGTGGCCGCGACTGTAGCATCCCCTTCCGGGCAGCCCATCCGCGCTCTCGGGAATCACCCGAGGTGCGGGGATACGGGGCCGGCGCATACGATGCCGCCATGGCCTCACACCCCGCCCTTCAGCGACTTCCCTACCAGGGCCTCTGGCTCGACAGCTTCACCCTGACGGCCGTGCCCGGCGGCGCGCTCGTCGTGGGCGGACAGGAATGGCACGCCGAAGGGGGCGGCAGCACGCCCAGGACGGTGGCGAGCGCGATGCGGTGGAACGCGCGCACGGACGTCTGGGAGGCGCTTCCGCCCATGCCCGAGCCGCGCCAGGGCCACGCCGCGGTGGCGCTGCCCGACGGGCGGGGGCTCGTCATCGGCGGGAGGAACCACACCGTCATGGCCATGGAGAGCACCCTGCTGTGGGAGCCCGACACGGGCCGCTTCCAAGCGGGCCCGCCCCTGCGCGCGGCGAGAGACAGGCCCGTCGCGGTGGTGCTGCCGGATGGCGCGGTGCTCGTCCTGGGCTCCGACTTCGACGACGACATGGAGCGGGGAACGAGGGCGGAGCTGCTCCGGCCCGGCGCAGAGGCGTGGGAGCCCGCGGGCCAGACGGTGCGCCTGTTCCATCCCGGGCCGGTGTGCGTGAGCGGAGAGCGCGTCATCATCGCGGGAGGAAGGGACAACGGCTTCGGCTTCGCGGTGGTCGAGGGCGTCCACTTCGCCCCGCCGCTCGACCAGTGCACGGAGGTCTGGCGGCGCGACGCGCGCGCCTGGAAGACGAGCCATCCCCTCACCGAATCCCGGGACGACCCGCAGGGCGTCACGCTGTCCGATGGCCGCGTCCTCGTCGTAGGCGGCTGGAGGCGGGGCGAGTTGCTCGGCTCCTCGGAGGTATGGGACCCGGCGAGCGAGGCGTGGACGCCCACCGGCGCCCTGCCCCACCCCCGCTCCAGCTTCGTCCTGGCGGCGCTTCCGGATGGGCGGGCGGCGGCGTTCGGCGGGCTCGGACAGCATGACGCCG
>JBKGHI010000022.1:0-61756 GCA_046520405.1 Myxococcus sp. 1LA | reverse complement strand
CCCGCGGCCGGAGCGGCCAACGCGGCCTGGGCCAGGCCCTCGGCCGGCGCCGGAGCGGCGAGCACCGGATTCTTCTCCGTCGCGACCTCCGTGCTGGCCGCCGCGGCCGCCAGGTTCACCGCGGCCACCGCGGCCGGGTTCTCCAGGCGGATGGTGGTGCCACCCACGCGGATCTCATCACCGAAGGAGAGCAGCCCCTTGGTGACGCGCTTGCCGTTGACGTACGTGCCCTCGACGCTGCCCATGTCGATGATGGACATGGCGCCGTCGCCGGCGACCTCGATGACGGAGTGGATGCGGCTGACCTTCTCGTCCTCCAGGCACAGGTGCGCCGAGGAGAGACGGCCAATCTTGATGATGTCGCGCTCGTAGTCCTTGGAGGCGACCAGCGAGTCGCCCTTGAAGACCTTGAGTGTCAGAGGAACGGCCATGGGGGCTCCTACGAAAGGTGGGTACGGCGTCAGACAACGCGCGTGGCGGCGGGTTCCCGCCGTTTTGCGGCGCTGGCTACAGCTCGCCCACGGACTGCATCACCTTGTCCTCGAAGTCCTCGCGGATGCGGATGAGGTTCGAGTGCTTCACCTTGTCACGCGCTTCGATGTACTCGCCATCCGGCTTCGTGAGGTCGCCCTCGATGGTGTCGTCCTCGAAGTCGATGTTGGTCGTCTTGGAGTAGCGCACATTGCCCTCCCCGGGCCCACCCGGGTTGGAGCCCTCGTCCTGGGCCAGGGCGGGCGTCACCGCGAGCGCCGCACACAGCATCAACGCCTTCCGCATCACTGCCTCCCGGACGGGCCCCGAAGGGCCCATCGCACACCGAATCCCCGGATGAGGGGGAAACACAAGGTTCGCATCTTCCCCCGCGCCCCCGCCACAGCGAAGGCACTCGGGGGCGTCCCAACTTTCACAGCAGGTCGTCTTCCGGCTCCCCGGGTTCCGCCGAGCCTGCATTCTTCTGGTCGGAGTTCCCCGATGCGGGGGCCGGAGCGGGCGCCGGCGGCGCGTTGCCGCTGGCAGGGGTGCCCTGGGGCGCGGCGTCCGTGCCGGAGGCCGGCTTCGCGGCGGTGGCGGGTGCGTTCGTCCCGCCCGCGGCCTTCTCCGCGGCCTGCATCTGGGCCTGCTGCTGCTTCTGCAGCTCCTCCATCTGCTTCGCCTGCTCCTCGGCGAACTTGGCCTCGCGCTTGGCGTTGACGATGACCTCCACCTCACGCAGCAGGGCGAACACGGGCGCCTCGGCGGGCAGCGCCACGTCGCCGCCGGCCATGGCGATGTACTTGCGGTACAGCTCCGAGGCGCGCTCCGGCGCGTCCTTCACCCGGTGCAGGATGATGGCGCGGTTGAGGTTCACCGCCGCCAGCTCGGGGTCGAGCTTCTCCGCCTCGTCGTACTCCTGCATGGCCTTGTCGTACTGGCCCATGCCCTTGTAGGCGACGCCCAACCCCAGGTGCGCGGCGGCGTTCTTCCCATCCGCCTGGAGGATGCGGCGCAGGTGCTGCTCCGCGGCGGGGAAGTTCTCCGCGTTCAGGGCCAGCTGCGCCAGCTCCACATGGGACGGCACGTAGTCCTCGCGGACCTCCAGCGCCTTCTTGAAGGACAGGCGCGCGTCGTCCACGTCCCCCTCCTGCAGGAGGATGAGGCCCACGGAGTGGTGGAGCTCGGGGTCCGCCGCGTCCAGCTTCACGCCGCGAATGGCCACCAGCTTCGCCATGGCGAGCTGCTTGCGGTCCAGGAAGCTGCGGATCATCACCTTCAGCGCGGTGGTGGACTGCGGGTCGCGCATCAGCGCGGCGCGCGACAGGTCCATGGCCTTGGTGTGGTCTCCCTGCTGCCGGTAGATTTCCGCCAGCCGCGCGCGCGACTGGGCGTCATCCGGGTAGCGCTGGAGCACCTCCTGGTACAGCGCCACGGCGCCGGCGATGTTGCCCGCGTTCTGCTCCATCACCGCCAGGTTCTCGGAGGCCTGCCGCAGCGAGGGCTTCTTCGTGAGCGCCGTCTTGTAGTGGTTGCGCGCCTCGGTCAGCTTGCCCTGACGCTCGGCGAGCACGCCCAGGTTGTAGTCGGCCTCGGCGAGGTTGCCGTCCGCCTCCAGCGCGGACTGGAACTTCCGCTCCAGCGACGGGTAGTCAATGGCCTTGGCCTTCTTCTGCGTGTCGAACGCCTTCAGCGCGTCCTCGAAGCGGGCCTTGGCCGTGTTGGAGATGGGCTGCGCGGCCTCCGCCTTCCCGGCGTTCGGATCCGCCGTCTTGGCCGCGGCGGGGCCGGTGGCCTTGGAGGACGTACAACCGGCGGCGGCCAGCGAGACAGCCGCCAACAAGGGGAACAGACGCATGGTGCGGGGGGTCCGGTTCATTAGAGGAAGTCCTCCGGCTCCTCGTCATTCCCGCCCTGCTTCGCGGGAGTGGCGCCGTTGGGAGTGGCCGCCGGGCGGGCGTCCACCTGGGTCTCGGTCTGCGAGCGCAGCTGCGCGGTGAGGTCCGTCAGGTCCTCCTGCAGCGTCTCCGCGCGGGCCTGCTGCGCGTCCGCGGCCTTGGGCGCCGGCGGCGGCACGTCCTGGATGTTGGCCAGCAGGTCGCCGCCAATGAGCTGCACGGGGCCCTTCAGCGCCACCTTCGCCTCGGGCATCTCCGGGTAGCGGTCCGGCTGGTACGTGGTGCGCAGCAGCTTCAGGCTCTCCGCGGCGCAGTCGTTGTAGACGTCCAGCTCGCGGCTCTTGGCCACCGTGGCGGAGAACGCCTCGGCCGCCTTGTCCTTGAGCGGCTGCGCCTGGTTGGTGAACTCGTCGCGCAGCGCCTGCTGCGACTCCTCGTCCAGGCCCCGCGGCATGGGCGCGTTGATGAGGCGGTCGGCGAAGTGGTCATACGCCAGGCCAATGCGGTGCAGCGCGCAGATGGCGGGGTCGGGCGCGCCCAGCGTCACCGTCTGCACGTACTTCTTCTCCACCACCTGGAGCGCGCGGCTCTTGTCCTGGATGCTCGCCTTGAAGCGGTCCGGCGACGGCGGGGCGCCCCAGTACAGCTTCAGGCGCTTGTACTCGTTCCAGTCCAGGTCCACCGACAGGAACTGCGCCTGCGCGGCCGTGGCGAGCGCCGGCTTCTCCAGCGAGCCCTGCACGCGGCGGGGCAGCTGGTCGAAGTGCTCGAAGATGCGCTTCTGCATGCGGGCCACGTCCCGCGTCTTGCCCAGCTTCTTGTACAGGTCGACGATGCGGCCCTCGGCGGCCAGGAAGCGGCTGGGGGAGCGCATGTTGTCGCGCTCGTACTCCTCCAGCATCTTGATGGCCTTGAAGGCCGCGCCGCTCTTGCCCGTCAGGTCGATGATGGACAGCCGGATTTCATCCGCGTCCTTCGCGCGCGGCCACAGCTCCAGGTAGTGCTCGCGGTTGCGCAGCGCCGCCTTCGTCTGGCCCAGGCCCTCGCGGTAGGTGGCCGCGTTGAAGAGCGCCACCTGCGCCTTGGACTCGTCCCACTTCTGCACCACCGCGGGCTTGCCGTCATCCGCGGCCTTCCGCTTGCCACCGCGCGCCTTGGACTTGCTGGTGCCCTTCTCGCCCAGGCTGCGCTCGTAGCCGCGCACGTAGGCCTCGTAGGTGCTGGCGGCGTCCTCGAAGTCGCCAATGGCCTCCAGCGCCTCCGCGTTCGCGTAGATGGAGTCCGGCACGTGCTTGGAGCGCGGGTACTCGGCGAACAGGCGCTTGCGCACCTCGATGGCCTTATCCAGGCGCTTCGCCTTGTAGTAGTCGACAGACGCGTTGTAGAGCGCCAGGTCGGCGATCTCCGTCTGCGGGAAGTCCTTCACGAAGGCGAGGTACGCCTCGGCGGCCTTCTCGAACTCCTTCTTCTCCTCCAACTGGCTGACGAGCTTGAAGGAAGACTGCTCGATGAGCTTCGCCAGGTCGTCGCGGAACTTGCCCACCGCCAGCTTGTCGTTGGCGTAGAAGCGCCGCGCCCACTCGTTCACCTTCGCGTAGTCCTGGAGCAGGTGGTACGAGTCCAGGATGAGGTTGGCGGAGATCTCCGCCGCGCGCTCGCCGTTCTCGAACTTGTACTCGGGGTAGCCGAGCGCGATTTCGCTGAAGCGCAGCACCGCCTCGTCGAAGTGGTTGTGGCGGTAGTAGATGTTGGCCGCCTTGAAGGCGATCTCCACCCGCTTCTCACCCTTGGGCACGTACTTGAGGTAGCGCTCGCACGCGTCGAGCAGCGCCTTCTTCAGCGTGGGGATGGAGGCCTTCTTGGTGATGTCGGAACCCACCGACTCACTCTTGGCCTCGCCGCGCGCCTCGGCGGCCTTGACGACCTCGTCATAGGCCAGCACCGCGTTGTAGGCGGCGTTCTGCAGCCACTTGCCCGGCTTGCCCGGCTTCGCCTTGCCCTGGTCGTCCTTGGCCTCCAGCACCTTGGCGTCCTGGAGCACGACGAGCGTGTAGTTGGCGGCGGCCTTGTCGAAGTTCTGCAGGTTGTCGTTGAGCAGTTCGGCCCAGAAGAAGCGCAGGTCGTACGCCTTGGGGTTCTCCGGGAAGAGCGTGAGGTAGTCGCTGTACACCGCGTCCGCGTAGCGGAAGGTCTCCTCGTTGCGCGTCTTCTTGCCCTCGTTGTGCCAGGTGACGGCGAGGTTGGACAGCGTGCGCTCGGAGAGCTCCTTCGCCTCCGCCAGCAGCTTCTTGTCCTTGTCCTCCTTGATGACGCCGGAGCTCTCCACCTCCTTCATGATCTTCACGAGCCGGCGCACCTGGACCACGGTGCGCTCCTTGTTGCCCATGCGGAGGATGCAGTCGACGATGCGGCCCTGGAAGCCGGGCGCCTCGGGCGACAGGGGCTTCTCCTTGATGAGGCCGTTGTAGGTGATGGCCGCCTCGCGGTCCTTGCCATCGCCGTAGTACAGGTTGGCCAGCTGCTTCAGCATCGTGAAGCGGTCTTCCGGGTTGGTGGCCACCTTGCCGAACTCCGCCCGGGCCTGGCTCACGTCACCCTGGTGCGCGAACGCCCGCACGTAGTCGGTGCGCGCCTCGCGCAGCAGCGAGCTGCGGCCGCCGCCCTTGCCGCCGTCCTTTTCCAGGGCGTTGGCGCCGGCGAGCTCACCGTAGAGCACCACCGTCTTGAACTTGTCCTTGGCCGACTCGAAGTCGCCCATGTTGTAGTGGCACCAGCCCTGCTTGTAGAGGGCGAAGGCGTACACCTGGCTCTCGGGGAACTCGGCGGCCTTCTTGTACGCCACCAGCGCCTTCTCCAGCTCCTGGCGCTTCCCCTTGGAGTTGTTGAAGTAGTACTCGCCGAAGGCGAAGTAGGCGTCCGGGATGAACTTCGACTGCGGGTGCTTCTCCACCAGGCGCTTGAAGGCCACCAGCGCCTTGCGGTCCTGGCCGTCCTCCATCAGGTACTGGCCGAGGAAGAAGAGCACCTCGTCGGTGCGCTCGAAGTTCGGGTACTCCTGGACGATCTTCGTGTACTGCTCCACCGCGAGCTTGCCGTACTCCTTCTGCCTCGCGATGAACTCCGCCTTCTCCGCCTTGGCCTGCTGCTGGGCCGCCGCGTCGTTGCGGTTCATGGCCTGGATGAGGTCGTCATCCTTCCGGTTGGCCTCGAAGAAGAAGAACTTGGACTCCTCCCAGTAGAACTCGCCGAGGCGGAACAGGAGGCTGGGGGCCTCCTTCGGATCCGGCGACAGGGAGATGATCTTCTTCAGCGACTGGATCTGCTCACGCCGCTTGGAGGCCACCTGCAGCTCCACGCCCAGCCGGAACTGGTCGTACTGGAGCGCGGGGGCCACCTCTTCTTTCTTCTTTTCGCGGGTGATGTCGCCAGCCAGGGACTTGTCCACCGAGGTGGTGGACTTCCGGCCGAGATCGGCATCGCGCGTGGCTTTCTTCTCCTGGGCGGTGGCGGCCGTGGCCAGGAGGACGAGGCAGACGAGAAGCGAACGGCGCATGGTCTTCCTAAGAGAGGGGCACCGGCGTTCCCGGTCGCTTGCTTGGTAGGCAAGTGTCCGGGAATCTTCGGGAATTTCCATTCGGGGACCCTCACTATGCGCGGTTTCCGCGCGACGGGTCAACACTGACTGGCCGCCTGCTTCCCAGGGGATCCACCGGTTCAAAATCTTCCAGATCCGCTGTGAAAATCGGCGCCCTGCAGTTGCCATGTCGGACCTGCCAGGTATGGGGGAACGGACGGTCGGTTGCCCGGCCTCCCTGCACTGGAGTACGCGTCGGATCATGAGTCTCCTCCCCGAAAGCGCCAGCTTCGAAGAGCTGGTCCAGGACTACTTCCTCGCTGTGCGTGGCGCGGGGCTGATGCTCTCCGCGCTGGACACCGAGCTTTTGACGACCTGGGCCCGGGAAGGCGTTCCCTTCGAGGTGGTGGCCCGCGGCATCTCCCGTTCCGCGGAGAAGGCCCTCTGGGACACGCGCCCCGGAGAGCCGGTGCTGCGCTCGCTGCGCGCGTGCCGGCGGCAGGTGGAGTCGGAGATCAAGAAATACCGCGAGCTGGCGGCGGGCGCGGGTGAGGAAGCCACCTCCGCCCCCAAGCGCAAGCGCGCGCGCTCCTGGGAGGAGACGCGGCACGCACGGCTCTGCGCGGCGCTGGAGGACCTGGCGGGACGGGATGAGGTGCTGGCCCACCGTGTGCGCAACCTGCGCATCACCGTCCTGGCGCACGTCCCGGAGGAGCCGGCGGCCATGGACGCTCAGGAGGCGCTGGCGTTCCTGCTGCTTTTGCGCGCCCTCCCCTTCCCGGACCGCTGCGCGCTGTGGCGCGAGGCCGTGACGGCGGCCTTGGAGCAGCAGGTGATGTCGCCCCGCGCGCGCAAGGTTTCCCGGCGCTTCCGGGTCCTGGCGACGGTGCGACGACGTCTGGGCGTGAAGGAGATGTAGGCGGGAGGAACGACTGACCGCCCGTTCAGTGGACTGACGGCCGAGGGGAGGCTCTGGTATGGCGGTGCGTGAGATGGCTCCAAAGGCGAATGGCGAGGCGTGTGGTGTGTGCGGCGGGCGGACCTATGTCATCGAGCGCCGTGGCGACCAGGCCCAGGCGCGCACCTGCGCGTGCTCCGAGAGCTGCTCGGTGTGTGGCGGACGGGGCTTCGCGCTCGTCGAGCGTGAGGCGGAGTTCAGCCAGAAGGTCGGCCCGCGGCGTTACGAGGTGATGGAGCCGTGCGTGTGCGCGCAGCGGCGCAAGCGCATCGCGCGCTTCAACGAAGTGGGCCTGCCCGCCGTGGTGTCCCACGCGAGCTTCGACAACTACCGGGCCTTCAACGAAGCGCAGGACCGCGGCCGGGGCGTGGCGCTGCACTTCGCCCACCAGTACGTGAGGGGCGGCCCGTCCAAGGGATTCATCCTCAGCGGGCCGGTGGGCACCGGCAAGACGCACCTGATGGCGGCCACCCTCGCGCACCTGGTGATGGAGCTGGGCGTGCGCGGGCGCTACGTCGAGATCTCCCTTCTCTACGCCACCATCCGGCGCGGCTTCCAGGAGGGCAAGAGCGGCGGCGAAATCATCGGGCCCCTGTCGGAGGTGGAGGTGCTGGCCATCGACGAGTTGGGCAAGGGCCGCGGCAGTCCCTTCGAGATGGAGACGCTCGATGAGCTGATTGCGCGCCGGTACAACGCGGGCCGCACCACGCTCTTCGCGACGAACTACTCCCTGGAGCCGGAGAAGCGCGCCGTCCGCGGCGCGGCGCCCACGGGTTACCGGACCACGGAGGACTCGCGCAGCGTCGCCCGCGAGGCCGAGCTGCTGCGAGAGCGCGTGGGTGAGCGCATCTACAGCCGGCTGTGTGAGCTGTGCACCTTCGTGGAGCTGCCGAAGGACACGCCGGACCGGCGCCGCACCCGGCAGGAGATGGACGCGCCCATGCACCACGGCGCGGGTGGCACGCGGACGTTGGGCCGGTAATCCCCTCGCACCGGGCGCCCGCCCCCGTTCCGCTCGACGGCCGACGGGGGCTTCCCGCATCCTGCGCCCATGACCGACGCCATCATCGTCCTCGTCACCGCCCCCACGGCCGACAAGGCCGCCGAGCTGGCTCGCGCGCTGGTGGAGGCGCAGCTCGCCGCTTGCGGCAACATCGTTCCCGGCTTGCGCTCCATCTACCGGTGGGAGGGGCAGGTCCAGGACGAGCCCGAGGTGCTGATCATCTTCAAGACGCGCGCGGCCCTCTTCGAGCCGCTGCGCGCGCGCATCATCGAGCTGCACCCCTACGACGTCCCCGAGGTGCTGCGCGTGGACATCGCGGATGGGCACGCGCCGTACCTTGCCTGGATTCTGGGCAGTACCCGCGCGCCGGACTGACCTCACGCTCTCCTGCTCTACTGACGGGCGTAGCCGGCGCCGCAGTGCTTCCCGGCGCGGCGACGGGGCGAAGCACCGGAGGGCTCCGGACGCGGCCTCCGCACGGCGTTTACAGAGGGGAGGCTCGGCCCCGCGCGCCCACGCCGGGCGACAAGGCCAGTGGTGGGCCGCCTGCTCCACGAGGGTACGGGCATGAGCCGTCGGCAGAATACGGCGCGGCGAGAGGGACGTTGTCGGCTCGCCCCCTTCCCCCCCAGGAGCCGACCCCTATGTCCCGACTGCGCAGTTTGTGCCTCCTCGGACTCGTGTCCGTGGGTGGCGTCGCCTGTTCCAACGGCGCGCAGGCGCCAGCTCCGGCGTCCGATTCGAGCCCCCTTCCCAGCTACCCCGGCTCGCGGCAGCCCTCGGCGCCCAACGTGCCGACGCCCGCGCCGCAGAATGACGATGACGGCGTCTCCGGCCACGACAATGACTCTGACGACGCGCCCGTGGCGGAGCAGCCGCCACCAGCGCCCACGCCCGAGCCGCAGCCCCCTCCGGAGCCGCCCGCCTACGCCCGGGAGTGGCACGTCAGCCCTTCAGGCAATGACTCGGCGAATGGCTCACGCGAGAAGCCGCTGCGCACCATCTCCAAGGCCCTGACGCTGGTGGGCCCGGGGGAAATCATCCGGGTGCAGAAGGGCACGTACACGGAGAAGCTCATCATCGACGCCAGCACCAAGGCCGGCACCGCGGGTGCCCCCATCACCCTGCGCGGCGAGGACCTGCCGAAAATCGTCCCCACCAACAGCGGCTGGTTCATGGCCCACGTGCAGCGGCCGCACTGGCGCATCGAAGGCTTTGAGTTCGACGTCCGGGGTCAGCGCCAGGTCGCCGTGACGTTCTCCGGCAACACCGCCGGCACGGTGCTCGCGGGCAACGAGCTGCACCACGGCGCGTTCGGCAGCGGCATCAGCACCGACAACGGCGCCAACGGCCTCACCATCGAGGACAACCACATCCACCACTTCGCGCGCGGCAACGACGACTCGCACGGCGTCGTCATCGCCCCCACGTCGGTGGACATCACCGTGCGCGGCAACGACATCCACGACAACTCGGGGGACTCGGTGCAGTGCCTGGGGCCCGAGGGCTTCAGCAACAACACCCCGGCGCGCGGCGTCCTCATCGAGGACAACGACATGTACGACAACCGGGAGAACGCGGTGGACCTCAAGACGTGCCACGACGTCGTGGTGCGCGGCAACCGCATGTACGGCTTCGAGAAGTCCACGTCGTCCCGCGGCGAGGCCGTGGTGGTGCACTACTCCGCGCGCAACGTCGTCATCGAGGATAACGACATCTCGGACTCGTCGCTGGGCATCGCCGTGGGCGGCAACCGCGTGGGCGCGCCGCCCACCAACGTCTCCATCCGCCGCAACCGCATCCATGACCTGAAGACGCCCGAGGGCTCCGGCATCCGCATCGAGAATGGCAGCGACGTGCGCGTGCTGCACAACACGGTGGTGGGCACGGACGGCTTCGCCTTCGTGGTGGGCCACGGCACCGGTGGACCTTCCACCAACGTGGCGGTGCGCAACAACCTCTTCGCCACGCGCAACGCCGTCAGCATGGGGCTGTCCGCGCCCGGCCTCGGCATGGCGTCCAACCTCTACCTGTCCGGCGCCGCCTTCAACACGGGCATCTTCGTCACCCCGCAGAGTGACTGGCTGGGCAGCACGCTCGCCACCTGGCTGTCGAGCGGCGTGGAGCTGGATTCGAACGAGAGCGGCGAGCCCCTGGTGGACCTGGGCACGCTGATGCCCGGCGAGCGCGCGGTCGACGGGGGCATGGACCTGGGGCTGCCCTACTGCGGCGCCGCGCCGGACATCGGCGCGGTGGAGTCGGACTGCCCCGAGGCCACCACCGCGGCGCTCACGGAGTAACGGCGCGCACCAGCCCGTTGCCGGAGTCCGCCACATAGAGGCGGCCGTCCGGCCCCACCGTCAGGCCGGCCGGGAGCACGAGCTCCGCCTTGTCTCCCGGCCCGTCCGCGTGGCCGTAGCGCCCGCTGCCGGCCAGCGTCGTCACCTTGCGCGCGGCGCCGTCCGCCTCCAGGACGACGCGGCGCACGCGGTAGTTACCGGGGTCCGACACCGCGAGCGAGCCATCCGGCAGCACCGCGATGCCCAGGTACGGCAGGAACTGGGCCGATGTCGGCGTCCCGTCACGGAAGCCGGGCGTCGAGCCCGCCACCACCGACGTGAGGCCGTCCCGGATGCGCACCACGCGGGACATGCCGGACTCGACGACGTACAGCGTGTTCCCGTCCGCGCTCACCGCCACGCCCGAGGGACGGTAGAGCCAATCCCCCTGCAAGGTCGTCACCGGGTGGCCCTCCGCCACCAGGTCGATGCGGCGAATGACGCCGTTGTTCATGTCCGCCACCAGCAGCGCGGTGCCGTCCGGCGTCACCGCCAGGCCCGCGGGCTGGTTGAAGGCCGCCTGCTTCGCGGGGCCGTCCTGGAGGCCCGGCGTGCCGCCCGCGAACACCTCCACCTTCCCTTCCACGTCGATGCGGCGGATGACGTAGTGGTCCGTGTCGGCCACGTACACGTTGCCCGCGGCGTCCACGGCGATGCCCATGGGTCCGTTGAGGCCCGAGGCCACCGTCCTCACCTCCCCCTCCGGCGTCACGCGCTTCACCTTGTTGCCCAGGCCGTCCGCCACGACGTAGCCCCCTCCCGGCAGCAGGGCCACCGCCGTGGGCGCGCCCAGCGCGTTCTCCGCCACCGGGACACCCGCGCGGCCGCGCTGCCCGGGCACGCCCGCCACCGTCTTGACCTCGGAGGCGAAGGGCCCCTGGGCGCTCGTCACGTTCAGCCGCTCGAAACGCACCAGCGTGTCGGGCACCGGGCGGCCCAGCGCCTTGTAGAGCACGTTCGCCACGATTCGGGCCGCGCGCGGGTCCGCCATGTCCTCGGAGGCCAGCGTGCGCACGAAGTCGATTCCGCCCGAGGAGAAGACGTAGGCGCTGCCCTGCTTGCGCACCACCATGTGGCCGAAGCCGAAGGCGCCCTGGAGCGACAGCAGCGGAGACTCGGCCAGCACCTCCAGGCCCTCCGGCGCGCGGCCGTTGCTCGCCAGTTGGTCCACCTCGTAGCCGTTGGCCATCCACAGCGTGTCACCGGCCTTCAGGCCCGAGCCCGCCAGCGCCCAGTGATTCGGGTTGGTGATGACGGCCGGGAAGCCGAACTGGTGCCAACGGGCGGAGAACTGCACGCCGAGCAGCGCGTTCTCCGGACGGCCCACGACGCGCTCGCGGAACTTCACCGTGCGCTGGGCGCCGGTGAACGGGTCATTCACGTGCCCCTTGTAGCAGGTGATGACGCGGCGGGGCCGGCCGTCCTTCGACGGCTCCATCTGCACCTGCCAGTATGCGTTGTTCGCGCCCAGGTTGATGAGCGAACGGCCCTCCGCCACCGCCCGGTCCGCGTGGTCGCGGATGCGCGGGCTCCAGTACTCGTCGTGGCCCGACATGAAGAAGACCTTCGCGCCAGCCAGGAAGTCGTAGCTGGCGTCCAGGTCCTCGTCGGTGAAGTAACCCACGTCCAGGTCCTGTGACTCCAGCCATTGGACCAGACTCAGGTCATCCGTCAGCAGATGGCCGCTGCCATGGCCGCGGTAGTTGGGCCGGTCATAGGACACCTGGAAGCCGCGGCTGACGCCATGCTCGCGCATCACGCGGTCGCGGTCGTCATAGAGGCTGGTGCCACCCCACGTGTTGTAGGCGGCCCAGGTGGCGGTGGGGATGAGGACGGCCACCTCCGCGCGGGGATTCGCGTCCCGCACGAAGAAGGGCACGTAGCGCTGGTGGTTGTCCTCGCGCACCAGCTTCACCAGGTACACGCCGCGCACCCAGTCCTCGCCGACGGGAATCTCCAGCGTGGGCGCCCAGGTACAGGCGACGAGGCCCGTGGCCCGGTCCGCGGGACAGTCGCCCTGACGCACCCCCTGCACCGGGCCGCCGCGCGCCACTTCGCGAGCGCCGGTGCCGCCGTAGTGCCCCATCCGGTACACGTACCAGCGGAAGGCGCGGGCCTCGGACACCGACACCGCGACGCGAAGGGTTTCGCCCTGCGTCAGCGTGGCCTTCAGCGCGTAGCCTTCGATTTCGCGGCTGTGGGCGTTGCGGGTGATGCGCCACGCCGAGGTTCCCGGGCGGCGGTTCTCCTCGCGGACGGCCTCCGCGTCACGAGGCGGCGGCTCCACCGGGCCCGCGTCGGGCTCGGGCTGCTCGCCACCCGCGTCCGGAGTGCCCGCGTCGATGAGGCCCGGGTGCGGCTCGCCGTCTCCGCCGTCGTAACCATCGTTGAGGGGAGGCGTGTCGTGTTTGTCACCCGGAATCACCGGGCGCACGGCCGCCTCCTCACAGCCAATCCCCACGAACACGAGCGCGAGCCCGCACACCCAGCCCGCCCAACGGCCTGCCTGAGCCATTCCGTTCCTCCAAGACTCGCCTACTGGTCCGGAGGGTAGGCACGAAGCATCAGGAGGGAAGCGGGGTACCCACCTGGGGCAACGGCCTGGGTGGATCGCAGCGGGGAAAGCCCGCGGTGGGAAAAGTCCTACCCTCCCAGGAGCTCCCGGTGCAGCCGGGCCGTCAGCGCCTTCAGGTGCGCTTTGTCCACCAGCAGCGTCAGTTGCAAAGGCGACGTATGGGCCGCGTGGACGTGCGCGCCCAGCTCCTCGGCGGCGGCCAGCGCCCGGCGCAGCGGCACCCAGTCCGCGTTCAACCCCACGCCCACGCAGGTGACGGTGCCCAGGTCCTCACGCCACGACACGGCGTCCCCGAAGCGCGTGGCCAGCTCGCGGCGCAGCGCGTCCGGGCCATGGATGTCCGCCAGGGGCACGGCGATGGCCGTCCGGCGCGGTGCACCCTCCGCTCCCTCGAAGTCCAATGTCCGGCCCCGGACGGCGCGGGCGTCCAGGAACTCCAGCAGCTCGGGCAGGCGGACCGGCGCCGCGGCGGACAACACGGCCATCTCCGCGTCGGCGGTGACGCCCTTGAGCCGGCTGTCCGTGGGCACGGCCAGCTCCTGCACCGCCGTGCCCGACCCTGCCCGTGCGCCGTGCGCGCGAGGATGGTGATGCCCCGGGCCTTGGCCCACTCCACCGCCTGCGCGTTGAGCACCTTGGCGCCCGCGCTGGCCAGCTCCTGCATCTCGTCGTAGCTCAGCGACTCCAGCTTGCGCGCGTCCGGCACCACCCGCGGGTCCGCGCTGAACACGCCGTCCACGTCCGAGTAGATTTCACAGGCCTCCGCGTCCAACGCCGCCGCCAGCGCCACCGCCGTCGTGTCCGAGCCGCCACGCCCCAGCGTCGTCACCTCCTTCTTGAAGGAGACGCCCTGGTAGCCCGCGACGATGACGACCTTGCCGCGCGCCAGCTCGTCGTGGATACGGTACGGCCGCACCTCCACGATGCGGGCCTGCGCGTGCGCGTCCGTGGTGATGATGCCGCTCTGGCTGCCGGTGAAGCTGATGGCCGGCACGCCCATCTCCTGGAGCGCCATGGAGAGCAGCGCCATGGAGATGCGCTCGCCGCACGTGAGCAGCATGTCCAGTTCGCGGCGCGGAGGGTCCACTGACACGCCCTTCGCCAGCGCCAGCAGCTCGTCGGTGGTGTCGCCCATGGCGCTCACCACCACCACCACCTGATAGCCCGCGTCGCGCTTGTCCTTCACGCGCTGGGCGACCTTGCGGAGCTTTTCCACGCCAGCGACCGACGAGCCGCCGTACTTCTGGACCACGATTGGCATAATCGACTCACTACCCCTGTTCGGCGTGTCCGGAAAACCACACTGGTGGGCCTCCCTGCAGAACGCTGGCCAACCGCCCGGCGGCGCCCACACCCGGAGTCAGTGTCGCCTTGACACACCAATGTCGGGTTTAATACCGCGCCCCGCTCCGAGGCCGTCAACGGCTGCCGCGCCGTGGCCCGGGGCCGGCTGCATCCCCACCGGAGCCCCCATGCCGATGATCGAGGTCCAGCACCTCACCAAGCGATACCGAGACCGGGTGGCCGTGGACGACCTCAGCTTCCAGGTCGAGGCGGGCGAGATTCTGGGCTTTTTGGGCCCCAACGGCGCGGGCAAGTCCACCACCATGAAAATCCTCACCGGCTTCCTGCCTCCGTCGGAGGGGGTGGTCCGCGTGGATGGGTATGACGTGGAGGCGCAGCCGCTCGAGGTGAAGCGCCGCATCGGCTACCTGCCGGAGATGCCGCCGCTCTACGTGGAGATGACGGTGCGCGGCTACCTGCGCTTCGTGGCGTCCTTGAAGGGGCTGTCCGGGGGCGTCCTCAAGGCCGAGCTGGAGCGGGTGGCCACCCTCATGGGGGTGACGCACGTCATGGACCGCGTCATCCAGAACCTGTCCAAGGGCTACAAGCAGCGCGTGGGCATCGCGCAGGCGCTGCTCGGCTCGCCGCCGGTGCTCATCCTGGACGAGCCCACCGAGGGCCTGGACCCCGCGCAACGCGCCGAGCTGCGCGCCCTCATCAAGGGCCTGGCCGGCAAGCACACCGTCATCCTCTCCACGCACATCCTTCCGGAGGTCACGATGACGTGCCAGAAGGTGCTCATCATCCACCAGGGGAAGATGGCGGCGTATGACGACATCTCCCAACTGGCCCGCATCCACGGTCAGGCGGAGAGCGCGTCGCTGGAAGAAGTCTTCATCAAGCTGACCGCCGCCTGAGCGCGGCCCCCTTCCCAAGGACCCTGCCTCCATGCGCACCGCCCTGGCGATTGCCCGCAAGGAACTGTCCATCTACTTCACCACGCCGTGGGCCTACGCCGTCTTCACCGCGATGGTGGCGCTCACGGCCTTCTACTTCACCGACCTGCTCCAGGCGTTCAACGACGTCCAGGCCGTGGCGCGCCGCGTGGGTTGGCCGCAGATGTCGCCGGACTTCAACATGTACCGCAACCTCACGGACGGGGTGGTGGTGGAGCTGTGGGGCAGCGTCCTGGTCATCACCCTGGTCGTCACGCCCTTCCTGTCCATGCGGCTGTTCGCGGAGGAGAAGCGCAACCGCACCTTCGAGCTGCTGATGACGGCGCCGGTGCGGCCCATTGAAATCGTGCTGGGCAAGTACCTGGGCGGCCTGGGCGTCATCTCCGCCACGCTGGGACTCACGCTCGTCTTCCCCCTGATGCTGTCCGCGTTCGGCCGCAGCGAGTCCGGCCTGGCGCTGGAGTGGTCCACCGTCCTGCTGGGCTATGGCGCGCTGCTGCTCTGGGGCGCCACCTGCATGGCCGTGGGCCTGTTCATCTCCGCGCTGACGGAGAGCCAGATGCTGGCGGCCTTCCTCACCTTCTGCGTCCTGCTGGCGTGGATGCTGCTGGGCCAGGTGGCCCGGCGCGCGGAGGAGCCGATGCGCTCCGCGCTGTCCTACGTCGCCTGCGACCTCCAGCTCCAGGGGATGATCAAGGGCGTGCTGGACGCGCAGTCGCTGGTGTTCTTCGCCTCGGTCATCGGCTTCTCCCTGTTCCTCACCCACCGCACGGTGGAAGCGCAGCGGTGGGCCTGACATGAAGACCGCCAACATCGGCAAGGTCCTGGGCGCGTTCGGGCTGCTGCTGCTGCTGTCCAGCCCCTTCACCCTGTTCGTCGCGCCCGACAGCGCCGTGGCCGCCGCGGTGAAGGCGGGCGTGGGGCTGGTGCTGTTGGGCGTCTACGGCGCGACGAACTACCGGCGCTTCGGCCAGTTCGCCACCCGCCGCTCCAGCGCCTTCTTCGCCACCACGGCGCTCACCACGCTGGGCGTCCTCGTGGGGCTGGTGGCGGTGAACTACCTGGCCTTCAAGCAGAACCGGCGCTGGGATTTGACACAGGCGCGCATCCACACGCTGGCGCCACAGAC
This sequence comes from Myxococcus sp. 1LA, assembly GCA_046520405.1. GTDB lineage: Bacteria > Myxococcota > Myxococcia > Myxococcales > Myxococcaceae > Myxococcus. The sequence continues at coordinate 45,569 of JBKGHI010000022.1, read as the reverse complement.
GGTGGCCACGCTGGCCGCCATCTCCGACCCGGTGCGCGCCATCGCGTTCATCACGCCGGCGCATCCGCAGTACGGCCAGTTGGAAGCGCTCTTCGCGCTCTACCACGCCGAAGCGCCGGGGCGGTTCGAGTACACCTTCAAGGACGCGCGCCGCAGCCCGGACCTGGCCGCGAAGTACCAGGTGCGCGAGGGCCAGACGGCGGTGGTGCTGTCGCGCGGCGAAGGCGAGCGCGCCACGCACACCCTGCTGAGCACCGTGTCCGAGCAGGAGCTGACGCACGCGGTCCTCAAGCTGAACGCGGTGGGCACCCAGAAGGTCTACTTCGTCACCGGCCACGGCGAATGGCCGCTGGACAAGGAGCAGGCGCCGCCCAATGCCCCGGGCGACAGCCTGTCTGAGTTCCGCCGGCAGTTGCAGCAGGAAGGCTATGCCGCGGAGCCGCTGAACCTGGCGGGTGTCGCGGACGTGCCCCGAGACGCCGCGCTGGTCGTCATCGCCGGGGCCCGGGTCCCCTACGTCGCGCCGGAGAAGGCGGCGCTCCAGCGCTACCTCGCCTCCGGCGGCCGCCTGCTGTACTTCGCCGACGCCGGTCTCCGCGACGGGCTGGACGAACTGCTGGCGGAGCACGGCGTGCAGGTGGATGAAGGCATCGTCGCGGACGCGCAGTACAACAGTGGCAATCCCTTCGTCGTGCTGTCGCTCTTCTACAGCGAGCACGTCATCGGCAAGCCGCTGGCCCAGCAGGGCCTCAACGTGGAGTTCCCCACTCCCCGCAGCCTGGCCCTGCTGCGCATGGGGATGGCCCCGGGCGTCCAGGTAGAGCCGGTGGTGCTCACCTCGCAGCACGCCTGGGTGGAGTCCACGCCCCAGGAGAACGCGATGCCGTCCGACGGCGAGAAGGCGGGCCAGCTCGTGCTCGTCGCCGCCGTGACGCGCGACACGGCCTCCGCGCCGGACAAGCGCTTCGACGAGGCGCGCCTGGTGGTCATGGGGGATTCGGAGCTCCTGCTGGACCCGAACTGGGGACATGAGCCCAACCGCAATCTGGTGATGAACGCGCTGGGATGGGCGTCCAACCAGCTCACGAAGGTCACCATCCGTCCGCCAGACCGCGAGGTCTCCACCCTGGAGCTGGACGCGGCGACGCTCAACGGCATCCGCTTCGTCTCCACCGACCTGTTGCCGCTGACCCTGCTGGGCGTGGGCCTGGCCATCTGGCTGTCGAGGCGGAACAAATGACCCCCGTCCACGGGAAGTGGCTGCGCGGCACGCTCATCGCCACCACGGCGTGTCTGGTTCTCTCCGCTTGCACGGGTGAGAAGACATCCTCCGATGCCCGCGAGGCGCGGCGACAGGCGGACGCCCAGCCGCGGCTCTTTGACACAGGTGGGGAGGGCGCGGACAAGGGCGCGCCCACGAAGCCCGTGTTCACGCACCTGACGGTGCGGGCTCGCGGCGTCACCACCGAGCTCGCGCGTGAGCCGGACGGCCAATGGAAGGTAACGGCGCCCGTGTCCGCTCGCGCGGAGTCCGCCGTGGTGGAGTCCATCCTCGGCACGCTGGCGTCTTCCAGCTTCAGCGCCACCGTGAAGGAGGCGCCCACCGACGCCGACCTGGACGGGTACGGCCTGAAGCCTCCCCTCTTCACCGTCACGGCCCGGGCATACCTGCCCGATGCGCAGGGACAGGGCGCACAGGACCCCGCCCGCCAGCGCACGGTGACGCTGCACGGTGGCCGCGAGAACACCTACGACGGCTCCGTCTACGTGCGCCGGGACGAGGCGCCGTCCGTCTACGCCGCCACCGGCACCATCCGCTGGGCCCTGGACCGGGACACCTTCGCCCTGCGCGCCAAGGACTTCCTGGCCCCGTTGGATGAACGCGCGCTGAAGGGCATCGACGTGAAGGCCAGTCAGAATGCGTACCGACTGGCGCGCGAAGCGGACGGCAAGGGCTGGCGCCTCCAGGCACCTGTCGCCGCCCACGCGGACGCAGCGCGCGTCGCGGACCTGGTGAAGGCGCTGGTGGAGCAACGCGCCCTGTCCTTCCCCGAGGACTCGCCGGAGGTCCGGAAGCGGCTGGGCCTGGAGGCGCCCGCGGTCGATGCTCGCTTCACCGGCGGCCCTGGCGAACCGGTGCGGGTGCGGATGTCCCGCGTGACGGAAGACGGCGTGGCGCGCGCCTACGCGCTGCGGGAACAGGGCTCGCAGGCCGTGCTGGGCGAGGTGACCGAGGACGCCCTGGCCGTGCTGGACGTGGGCGTCCGGGAGCTGAAGGACCGGCGCGTGCTGGACTTCCGGCGCCAGGACGTGCGCCGCATCGTGTTCCATCCCGGCGGCGGCGCGCCGGCCATCACCGTGGTGAACACGTCCGACGCGAAGGAAGGCGCCGGGAACTGGGACATGGAGGCCCCGCTGCAGGGCAAGGTGCAGCACTTCAAGCTCGCCTCGCTGCTGCGCGCGTTGGACGGCTTGAAGGCCACCGGCTTCGGTGAGGCGCGTCCCAAGGACTGGGCCCGGTATGGCGTGACGGAGCAGTCCCGCGGCGCCGTGCTGCTGGGCGCGGACGGAAAGGAGCTGGCCCGGCTGTGGCTGGGTGACGAAGTCCCAGACGAACCCGGCACCCTCTACGCGCGCGGCTCCGCGACCGACGTCCTCAAGGTGCCCGACTCACGCCTGACGCTGCCCACCCGCCCCGAGGACCTGATGGAAGCGGCCCCCGCGCAGTCGACGCCCGTGCCGTGAGCGGACCGCGCCCTCGGCACCATCCGGGCGCCGCCGCTCAAGCCTGGGCCAACGCGCCCTTCAAGCGCGCCACCACCGCGTCCAGCCACGCGCGCGCGGCCTCGGGCCGGAGCATGGGCTCCGTGAAGCCCAGGTGGACAAGAACCTGAAGGGACTCAGAGCTTCACGACCTCCGTCCCCCGCCGAGGGAGTACGACTCGGAACACCGTGTGGCGGCCCACGCCTGACTCCACGTCCACGCGGCCATGGTGGGCTTGGACAATCTGCTGGACGATGTAGAGCCCCAGCCCCAGGCCGCCGGTGCGTCCACGCTGCTGATTTCCGCCCCGGAACGGGTCGAAGAGGTAGGGCTGCAGCTCGGGGGGAATCACCCCCACGTTGGACACGGTGAAGGAGATGGTGTCCGCATGGGTGCCATCGAGCCGCAGCTCCACGGGCTCGCTGGCGTCGCCATGCTGGAGCGCGTTGCCAATCAGGTTCGAGGCCACCTGCGACAGGCGGTCCGCGTCCCAGTCGCCCACCAGGTCTCCATCCTGCCGCACGTCGAGGGTGTGCTGGGGGAACGCCGCCTGGTGCTCCTGGACCATGCGTTGGACCAACTGGCCGAAGTCCGTCTCACCCCGGCGCAGCGGGATTCCGCCCGCGAGGCGCGCCCTCGCCAGGTCGAGCACGTCCTCAATCATCCGGCCCATGCGCTTGCCGCTCGTCAGCATGCGGCTGGCGCTCTTGCGCACGGCGGCGTCCTCCGTGCGGCGGTAGAGCAGGTCCGCGGCCGTGAGGATGGCGCTCAACGGGTTGCGCAGGTCATGGCCCAGCACGGCGGTGAACATCTCGTTGAGGCGCAGCGTCTCCGTCAGCTCTTCCAACTGGTGGGCCAGTTGCTGCTTCTGCCGGTAGAGCTGGAAGAAGACCTCCGCCTTGTTCCGCAGGACGTGCGGCTCCAGCGGCTTGTAGAGGAAGTCCACCGCGCCCGCGTCGTAGCCCTTGAAGCGGCGGCGCTGGTCATGGGCCCCCGCGGTGACGAAGATGATGGGAATGTGACGCGTGCGCTCCGAGCCGCGCATCAGCTCCGCCAGCTCGAAGCCATCCATCTCCGGCATCTGCACGTCGAGGAACGCGAGCGCGACGTCTTCGTGCTGGAGCAGCATCTCCAGCGCCTCCGCGCCCGAGCGGGCCTGGAGCACCTCGACGTCTTCACTGCGCAGCAGGGCTCCGAGCGCGATGAGATTCTCATCGAGGTCATCGACGAGGAGGCATTTCACACGGGGCGTCATGGAGACGGATTCCTTCCCAGCAACGTCAGCCTTCATGTCCACCTCCCACCCTTCGCAGCAGGTGTGCAATCTGCTCGAGCGGCAGCACGAAGTCCGCCGGGCCCCGCGCCAGCGCCGCCGCGGGCATGGTGGAGACCTGGGCGGTGTCGGGGCGCTGCACCAGCGTCACGCCGCCCGCCTCCCGCACGGCCGCCAGGCCATGCGCGCCATCCGAGTTCGCGCCCGTGAGGATGAGCCCCGCCAGCCGGTGCCCGTAGGTGTCCGCGGCCGACTCGAAGAGCACGTCGATGGACGGCCGGGAGAAGTGCACGGGGTCGTCCGCGGAGAGGGCCAGCGAGGGCCCGTCGTCCACCAGCAGGTGGTAGTCCGGCGGCGCGAAGTAGATGGTCCCCGGCTGAACGGGCTCCTTGTCCTGCGCCTCCCGGACGGGCAGCGCGCAGCGGGCGGAGAAGATGTCCGACAGCAGGCTGCGCCGCTCCCGGGGCTGATGGATGACGACGAGCACCGAGGGACGAAACTCGCGGGGGAGCGCGGGCAGCACGACACCCAGCGCCTCCACGCCGCCCGCGGACGCGCCCACCGCCACGGCATCAATGCGGCCTCGGAGGTTTTCGAGGTCCACGAACGCCCTACACTTTCTGGAAGATGCGGTCTTCCCAGACGAGGGAGGAGAAAGCTGACGCGTGTTGAGAGAATCGCAAGGACTCACGGGCGCCCAGGCCCAGGAACCCCTTGCGACAGAGGGAGTCCTTGAACAACCCGAGCGCGCGCTCCTGCAGCTCACGGTTGAAGTAGATGAGGACGTTGCGGCAGGACAGCAACTGGACCTCCGCGAAGACACTGTCGGTGGCCAGGCTGTGGTCCGAGAAGACGATGTGCTTCTTCAAGGAGCGGTCGAACACCGCGTTGCCGTAGGCCGCCGTGTAGTAGTCGGAGAGCGAGGCGGGCGCCCCTGACTGGCCGTGGTTCTGGGTGAAGGCGGCGATGCGGTCCACGGCGTAGACACCCGCCTCTGCCTTCTGGAGCGCCTGGGTGTTGATGTCCGTGGCGTAGATGAGCGTGCGCTCCAGCAGTCCCTCTTCGCGCAGCAGGATGGCCAGCGAGTAGACCTCCTCGCCGGTGCTGCACCCCGCCACCCAGACCTTGAGGGACGGGTACGTCTGGAGCAGCGGGACGACGCTCTCCCGCAGCGAGCGGAAGTAGGACGGGTCCCGGAACATCTCGCTCACCTGCACGGTGAGGTAGTTGAGCAGCTCGGGGAACAGGGGCGGCTCGTGGATGAGACGGTCCTGGAGCTGGGACAGCGTCCGGCAGCCAAAGCGCTCCGCCGCCAGCGTCATGCGCCGCTTGAGCGACGCCATGGCGTAGCCACGGAAGTCGTAGTGGTACTTCAAGTAGATGGCGTCGAGCAGCAGCTTCAGCTCGATGTCCAGGTCCTTGGTGGCCATGCCGCCCGTGTGTCCCTACGCCTTGGGCATCCAGACGCGGATGAGCGACAGCAGCTTCTCCACGTCCAGAGGCTTGGCGATGTAGTCGTTGGCGCCCGCGGCCAGGCACTTCTCCTGGTCGTCACGCATGGCCTTCGCCGTCAGGGCGATGATGGGCAGCTTGTGCCACTCGCTGCGCTTGCGGATTTCGCGCATGGCCGTCAGCCCGTCCATCTCCGGCATCATGATGTCCATCAGCACCAGGTCCACCGTCTGCGACGGCTGGGCGAGGCTGCGCGACAGGCGCTCCAGCGCTTCCTTTCCGTTGCGGGCAATCTCCACCTTGGCGCCCCGGGGCTCCAGCACGCTGGACAGGGCGAAGATGTTCCGCACGTCGTCCTCCACCACCAGGATGCGCCGGCCCTCCAGCGCGGCCTCCCGGTCGCGGGCCACCTGGAGCATCCGCTGGCGCTCGGGCGGCATGCGCGCCTCCACCTGGTGGAGGAAGAGCGTGACTTCGTCCAACAGGCGCTCGGGCGAGCGCGCGCCCTTGATGATGATGGACTTGGAGAAGCGCCGCAGCCGCTGCTCCTCGTCGCGCGTCAGCGACCGGCCCGTGTAGACGATGACGGGCGGGAAGGAGACGTTCTCCAGCGCGGCCATCTGCTCCAGCAGCTCGTAGCCGCTGAGGTCCGGCAGGTTGAGGTCCATCACCATGCAGTCGAAGGTGCTCTCGCGCAGCTTCTCCAGCGCCTGCCCCGCCGTGGCCACCCCGACGATGCCCACCTCGTCGCTCTCCAGCAGGTGCTGGATGCTCTCACGCTGGCGGGCGTCGTCCTCCACCACCAGCACGCGCCGCACGCCCGGGGAGAACTTCGTCTCCAGCTTGCGCACGGCCTCCATGAGCTGCTCGCGCTGCACCGGCTTGAGCGCGTAGCCCACCGCCCCCAGCTCCAGCGCCTCGCGTGAGTGGTCCGCCACGGAGATGACGTGCACCGGGATGTGCCGCGTCTTCGCGTTGCGCTTGAGCTGGTCCAACACCGCCAGACCGGAGTGGTCCGGCAGGTTCATGTCCAGCAGGATGGCGCTCGGCTGGTACTGCACGGCCGCCTGGTACGCGTCACTGCCGTTGTCGGTGACGATGGCCAGGAAGCCCAGCTCCCGCGCCAGGTCCCTGAGGATGAGGGCGAAGCGGCGGTCGTCCTCGACGACGAGGATGATGCGCGCGTCTGGACTGACCTGCTCGCGGTCGTCCTCCACGGAGGCAACGCCCAGCGGGCGCGCCGCGGATACCGCCGGCGCGGGAGCGGGAGCGGGCCTCGGTTCCACGGGCAGCGCAGCCGGCGCGGAGGGCGCCACACGGGCGGCGCCCCGCGTTCGGAGAGCGCCACCGGCAGCGTCACGGTGAAGGTGCTCCCCTGCCCCGGCGTGCTCTCCACCGACACGTCGCCGCCCAGCAGGCGCGCCAGGTCGCGGGAGATGGACAGGCCCAGGCCAGAGCCTCCGTACTTGCGGTGGGTGCTGCCGTCCGCCTGCCGGAAGGCCTCGAAGATGAGGCCCTGAAGGTGGGCGGGGATGCCGATGCCGGTGTCGGTGACGGCGAACGCCACCCGCCCCTCGCCCACGGCGAAGACGCGCAGGGACACCGCGCCCTTCTCGGTGAACTTGAGGGCGTTGGAGAGCAGGTTCTTCAGCACCTGCCCCAACCGCTGCGGGTCCGTCTCCACCGTGCCAGGCGCGCCTGGCTCCACGTGCGCGGTGAAGCCAATGCCCTTCTCCTGCGCCAGCACCTGGAAGATGCGGGCGAGGTTCTCCACGAAGCGCGGCAGGCCCACCGGCTCCGGGAGGATGTCCACCTTCCCGGCCTCGATGCGGGACAGGTCCAGGATGTCGTTGATGAGCGCGAGCAGGTCGTTGCCCGCCGCGGAGATGGTCTGCGCGAACTTCACCTGCTCCTCGGTGAGGTTCCCTTCCTTGTTGTCGGCCAGCAGCTTGGCCAGGATGAGCGAGCTGTTGAGCGGCGTGCGCAGCTCATGGCTCATGTTGGCCAGGAACTCGGACTTGTAGCGGCTGGTGCGCTCCAGCTCCTCCGCCTTCTCCGTCAGCTCCGCCTGGGCGCGGGTGAGCACGTCCTTCTGGCCCTCCAGCAACTGCGTCTGCTCCTCCAACTGGGAGTTGGTCTGCTCCAGCTCCGCCTGCTGTTCCTCCAAGCGCGCCTGGGACTCCTTCAGGATGCGGCTCTGCTCTTCAATCTCCTCGTTGGAGACGCGCAGCTCCTCCTGCTGCGCCTGGAGCTCCTCGGACTGGCGCTGCGTCTCCTCCAGCAGCTCCTCCAGCCGCGTGCGGTCATGGGAGGTCCGCACCGCGATGGCCACCGACTCCGCCACCCGTTCGAGCAGCGCCAGGTCGGAGGGGTGGACCGGGTGCAGGAAGCCCAGCTCCAACACCGCGTTGACCTTGCCGTCCACCTGCGCGGGCACCACCAACAGGTGTCGCGGCGTCCCCTGCCCCAGGCTGGAACTGATGGGCAGGTAGCCTTCGGGCACGTCCCGCACGTGGAAGACACGGTGATGCTTCACCGCCTGCCCGACCAACCCCTCCCCGGACTGGAGCACCGCGCCCGGGCTCGAGAAGGACGCGGGCAACGCGTACCCCGCGAAGCGGCGGAAGCGCTCCGCCCCATCCGCCAGGTAGATGGCCCCGACCTGGGCATCCAGGTACTCCGCCAGCAGGCGCAGCACGTTGTCGCCCAACTGCTCCAGGCGCTGCTCGCCCTGAATGGTCGCGCTCAGCCGGGCCTGGCCATGCTGAATCCAGGCCTGGATGGAGCGCGCCCGGAACTCGCGCGACGTCATGTACGCCGCGATGACGATGAGCACCAGCAGCAGCGCGGAGCCCAGCCAGGTGACGGTCAGCGACGTGGTGGCCGCGCGCTGGAAGTCAGCATTGCGCAGCTCGAGCAGCCGCCGCTCCTCCGTCTCCATCTGCTCCGCGAGGGTCCGGATGCGGTCCATCAGCTCGATGCCCTCATTCGTCCGGACCAGGGCCAGCGCGGCATCCGGCTGTCCTGTCTGCTTCAACTCCACCGTGCGGCGCATCTCCGCCAGCTTCTCGGCGATGAGCGCGTTGAGTGTCACCAGCCGCCGCGTCTGCAGCTCGTTGTCGCCCAGCAACGTCTCCAGCTGCGCCAGTTGCGTCGGCAGCAGCCGGTTGGCGTTGCTGTACGGCTCCAGGTAGCTGTCCTCGCTCGTCAGCAGGAAGCCGCGCTGGCTGGTCTCCGCGTCCTTCATGGTGGAGAGGAGCGTCTTGAGGCGCTCCACCACCTCCATGGTGTGGCGGACCATCTCCGCGGTGTCCGACCGCGTCTGCAGCGACTGGTACGAAAGGATGGCGATGAGCAGCACCGCCAGCGCCGCCACCACGAAGCCGGCGAATGTCGTAGGCGGCAGCGGTGGTCCGAAGCGGTTGACGCGGGAGGCGGAGGAATTCACCGGGCCTCCCTCCGACAGCACGAACGGCCAGCCAAGCCACCCTCAAGGCACTGAAGAACACCTGTCATGTTGAGACGCGTCCGGTAGCGGGAGTCGACGCAGCAGCCCACGCGTAGCATAGGCCCTCTGGGTCCTCTGGCGCCCGCCCACCGGACATGTTGCACAATGTCGGTCGCACGACACTGCGCGCCCCAGGGCGACTACACCTCCAGCAACACGTACCGCTGGTCCGGGGTGTGCTTCGCCAGAAGGGGCATGGCCACGTTGTAGACAGGGATGCCGCTCTTCGTCTTCCCGTTGCGAGCGCCGTGGTGCGCGTGGCCGTGGAACACCGCCTCCGCGCCATAATGGTCAATGGGCATGGACAGGCGGCTGGTTCCCAGGAAGGGGCGAATCTCGATGTTCTCCCCCTCCAGCGTCTCCGGCACGGGGGCGTAGTGCATGATGACCACCTTCTTCTCCATGTCGAGGTGGCTCAGCGCGGCCTCCAGCTTGAGGGACTCCGTGACGGCCTCCTGCACGAAGCCCTTCGTCTGGGCCTCGCCGAAGGCCTGGAGCGTCGCGTTGCCGAAGCCGCCGCCAAAGCCCTTCACGCCCGCCACGCCCAGCACCTTCTCGAAGATGAAGTGGTCACCGTCCAGCACGTGGACGCCCACCTTGGCCAGCTCGCCGCAGATGTCCTTCGCCTGGTTGTGCTCGTAGTCGTGGTTGCCCAGCACCGCCGCGCACGGCACGCGGAGGGCGGACAGCTCCTCCGCCAGCACCTTGCCCTCTTCAATCATGCCGCGGTCTGTAAGGTCGCCGCACAGCACGAGCAGGTCCGCCGTGGCGTTCACCTGCTTGACGAGCTGACGGAAGCGGCCGTGGTGGTCCTCCCGGCAGTGCAGGTCACCGACCGCCGCCAACCGAATTCTCGAGCTCGGATCGCGCGCCACTCTCGTCCCCCCGCTGTCGTTCGTTCTCGTCCCAGGAGCGTCCGTCGCCAAAGCCCCAGTGGTGGATGTCCACGTGGTAGTTCACGCGGGAAATCAGGTTGCCGCGACACAACTTCTCTTCCCACCGCCCCTCGCGCAGCGTGCTCAGCGTGCGGCTCATCAGCTCCGCCATCACCCACTCCGGGACGATGTCCCGCTCGGATGGATAGGCGAAGCGGAACATCATCAAGTGGCTGAGCAGCACCTCCCAGTACCGGTCGAAGCGGCGCATCATCCGCTCCCAGTCCATGTTCGGGCCCGCCTTCAGCAGCAGGTGATTCACGTCCGCGCCGTCATAGCGCTCGCGCTCGTTCACGAACGCCTTGGACCAGATCATCTCCTCGGCGGGCGCCACCAGGCACTCGTGACCGAAGATGGTGGCGCGCGGGGCGTGTTCGAACCACTCGTCGTCCACCACCGCCACGCCGTTGCCGGAGGAGAAGATGAAGTCGACGAAGTAGTCGCCCTTGAAGGCCTTGTAGAGCCAGACCTCGTCCGCGCGCTCGGTGCGCCAGCCGTCCTTCTCCAGGACTTGCAGGGCCCGGAGCGCGTCCGCCTTCCGGGGGAAGAGGTCCAGGTCCTTGGTGTCGCGGTAGATGCCCGTGTACGTGGCATACGCGTAGGCACCGCCCACGACGAAGGGCACCCCGGCGTCGAGCAGCAGTCCGACGGCCCTGGCCCGGGCGTTGATTTCGTCCGGGGCTCGCTCACGCTCCGCCAGCTGCGCGTCCGTACCCATCTCGCCGGGATGGTTGGGGTGTCTCTTTTCCATGGCCGAAAGGTAGGGACTGCGAATTTCGGCCGTCCGCCCGCGGGAAATAGATGCCTGGGGAGCGGGCAGCCAACCTACAAGCATCGTGATTCCGGACGTTTCGCGCACCCTGCGGGCGCCTTTTCCGTTTTCCGGCCGTGCCGTGTCCATGGAGGCAGACACGCTGCTGCACGGCCGCCGGGGGCCTGTTGAAAGGAACTGGACCATGCTGCGCAAGAGCCTGCTGTGTGCCGCCCTGCTGATGACGGGTTGTGGTGACGACGCGACGAGTGACGAGGACACCTTCCGGGCCGGGCTGCCCTCCAAGGAGATGGTGGAGATGCGCTCGCCCTCCAAGAACAGCGGGCAGGGGCTGACGGCCTTCTACGGTGAAGGCCAGCAGGCGGAGTACTACCGCGCGACGGTGGCGGCGGCGGCCACCGTCAACCTGGGCACGGCGAGCGTGCTCAACCTCGTCGAGGAAATCGTCAAGCACGTCCCCACGTCCATCAACGGAGACGTGGCCGTCTGGGGCCCGCACACCGGCGCGCTCGACGCCGTGACGTGGAAGCTGACCGTCACCCGCACCAGCGAGCACAGCTACACCTGGGTCCTGGAGGGCAAGGGCAAGAACGAGGCGGACACCGCCTTCGTGGCCTTCCTCTCCGGCACACACACCGCTTCCGTCAACGCGGACGGAGAGCGCGTCCGGGGCTACGGCTCGGGTGAGTTCCTCATCGACTGGGAGAAGGCGAACACGCTGCCCGGCGTCACGGGTGACGATGTGGGCACGGCGGAGATTCGCTACGCGCGCGTCGCTGGCGCGGCGGAGACCACTGTGGAGGCGGACCTCCACCAGGTGCGTGACGAGGAGCGCCCGGACACCCGAGTGGACGCCGTCTACCGCTTCAAGCAGGAGGTGGGCGCGGGCGGTGAGCTGGACTTCATCATCCGCAAGGACATCGACACGGACCCGCGCCGCGCGGCGTTGGAGGACCTGGCCATCAAGAGCCGCTGGGAGGCGACGGGCGCGGGGCGCTCGGACATCAAGCTGTCGGGCGGGGACCTGTTCGGTGAAGCCACGCTGAGTGAATGCTGGGACAGCAACTTCCTGAGCGCCTACTTCATCATCAGCGTCAATCCGGCCCTGGGCTACGGCGCGCTGAGCGCCTGCGGAAACTTCAGCACCGCCGTCTACTCCACGCTGTGACGCGCGCGGTAGTCTGCGCCGTGTGACGGGAACGAACCGGCCACTCCTCCAGGTGCTTCCAGGCGGTCCACGGCCAGACCGCCGGGCCTTCCTGCGGGAGTTGTATACGAAACATGGCGGCAGCGTGCTGGGACGCTGCCGCTACCTGTTGAAGGACGCGACGAAGGCGGAGGATGCGATGCACGACGTGTTCGCCCGCGCCCTCACCCACGGCGAGGACTTCCGCGCGGAGGCCTCGCCGCTGACGTGGCTGATGAAGATTGCCACCCACCACTGCCTCAACCAGCTTCGCGGCGAGCGCGCCGGCTGGCGCCAGTGGTTCGAACGGGACGCCGCCGCCCGCCCGGAAGGCCATGGCGGCCAGGAAGCCATGGAGACGCGGGACCTGGTGCGCCGGCTGCTGGCGCGCGTGGACGTGGAGACACAAGCGGCCGCTGTCCACTACCACGTCGACGGCATGACACTGGAAGAGGTGGCCTCGCTGCTGGGGCGCTCCGTGCCCACCATCCGCAAGCGGTTGGAGCGCTTCGCCGAGCTGGGCGGAGAGGAGCTGAGCGTCCGATGAACACGCACGAATCGGAATGGACCCTGCGCCGGCTGAGCGCCGGAGAACTGGCCGCCGCCGAGCGCCCGCGCCCAGGCCCATGCGGCCGCGTGTGAGGCCTGCGCCCGGACCCTGCGCGGCATCGAGGAGGCCCAATCACGCTTCGAAGCGGACGTGCCCTTCGAGCGCTTCGAAGCAGGCGTCGAGCAGGCACTGCGGCGACAGCAGGACTCCACCCGGCCTCCAGCGCACCGCTGGGTGACGACGACGGTGGCCATCGCCGCGTCGCTGCTGGTGGTGGTGCTGGTGCGTCCGCTGATGAACGCAGGGACGGCCCCGGAAGCCGTCGTGAGCCTCAACCGCCTCAAGGGCGGCGCCATGGCGGAGCTGCGCATTGGCGGAGGCCTGGGGCCGCAGCGCGAGGCCATTCCTGGGAGGCCCGAAGCGCTCGACCCCGGTGAGCGGGTGATGCTGGGCTACAAGGCGGGGACGCACCAATACGTGGCCGCGTTGTCGGTGGACGGCATCGGCGAGGTGACGCCGCTGTTCCCGGATGCGGGCGCCAGCGTGCCGGTGGCGCCCGGCAACGGGCAGCACTGGCTGCCCGGGGGCTGGGAGTTCACCGGCTCCGGGGCGGAGCGCGTCATCGTGGTGCTGAGCGACGAGCCCCTGCCCGTGGAGACCTTGGTGGAGGCCACCCGGCGCGCCTTCGCCCGGGCGAATGGCGAAGTCGAGCGGATGACCGAGTTGGAAGTGCCCGGGCAGCAGACGCACTGGGTGCTCCTGAAACCATGAGCTGTCTTCCCCACCTCGCGCGCGCCCTGACCGTGGCGCTCACCCTGGCGGCGGCCACCGCGGATGCGGACACGCTGCGCCGCTTCGCGCTGGTGGCCGGCAACGACCAGGGCGGCGCCGACACGCGCCCGCTGCGCTTCGCCCGGGATGACGCCCGGAAGATGCATGCGCTCCTGCTGCGACTGGGCGGCGTGACGCCGTCGGACGCGAAGCTGCTGCTGAACGAGGACGCGCGCGACTTCCTGGCGGCGCTGGCGGACCTGGAGCAGCGCGCCCGCGCGGCCCGGGCCAGGGGCGAGCGCACCGCGCTCTTCGTCTACTACTCCGGCCACGCGAAGGACGGCGCGCTGCGGCTGGGCGACACGCGACTGGGCTTCGACGACCTCAAGCGCCGGCTCGCCGAGGCGTCCTCGGACATCCGCATCGCCATCTTGGATTCGTGCCGCTCCGGCGCGCTGACGCGCACCAAGGGCGCGCGGCGGGCCCCGGCGTTCGACATCGAATCGGGCGCGGGCCGCGACGCGCGCGGGCTGGTCATCCTCACCTCCAGCGCGGCGGACGAGGACTCGCAGGAGTCGGACGCGCTGGCGGGCAGCTACTTCTCACACCACCTGACCAGCGGCCTGCTGGGCGACGCGGACCGCAGCGGCGACGGACGCGTGACGCTGTTCGAGGCCTATTCGCACGCGTACGCCCGCACGGTGGCGGACACGGCGGCCAGCAGCGCGGGGCCGCAGCACCCGACGTTCAGCTACGACCTGGCGGGCAACGGCGACCTGGTCCTCACCGACCTGCGCGCCAGCGGCGGGGGCCTCGTCGTCCCGGGCACCGCGCCGGTCGGCACCTACTACTTCGTGGACCTGGGCGCCTCGTCGTCGCGGAGCTGGTCAAGGCGGCGGATGTGGAGCGTCGGGTCGCGCTGGCGCCGGGCACCTACCGCGTGAAGCGCCGGCTGCCGGACCGGCTGCGCATTGGCGAGGTGGAGGTGCGGCGGGGCCAGCAGGCGGTGCTGCACGAGGCGCGGCTCCAGGACGCCCCCTTCTCCGACGACCCGGTGAAGGGCGGCCTCTACCGCGACGGCGCGTGGTGGACGCTGGGGCTGGCGGGCGGCGTGCAGTCCTACTTCGACGCGCCCACGCGCGACTCGCTGTTCCTGTCGGTGGGGATGGTGGGCGCGGAGGCCCAGCTCCACGACTACTTCCGCCGCGACTGGGTGTGGGGCCTGGACGTGGCCATGGGCGGCCGGCGGGCGGTGTTGATGCTCCCGACGCTGACGGGGCCGGCGTACCGCTACTCGATGACGAGCGTGGGCACCTCGCTGACCTCCGAGTGGCCCCTGGGCCCGGTGGCGCCCTTCCTGGGGGCGCGGGTGGCGTGGCTCCACATGCGCCGCGACTTCGAGGACGAAGCCCTCCCCGACCAGACCTTCGCCATGTTCTCCCCCGGTCTGGTGGCGGGCGTGCGCTGGAATCCGCTGTCCCGGCTGCACCTGACGGCGCGAGCCCGGACCCACTACCTGCTCTACAACGTCGATGCGCAACGCTCGCTGGGCTTCTGGGAGCTGGGCGCGCTGGTGACGTACCAGCCATGAAGGAGCACGCGATGCGACACCTCCCGGTGGCCTGTCTGTGCTTGGCGCTGGCCGCGTGCGGCGGCGACTTCTCCAATGACGACCTGGAGTTCCTCAACGCACTGCCAAGGCGTGAGGACCTGGTCGCGAAGCTGCCCGCGAAGGACTCGGGCCGTGCGGGCGGCGGGCTGGTGACGCGCTCGGACGGGCTGGTGGTCCGCCTGGGCGAGACGTCTCAACTGATGGGCGACACGGAGGAGACGGGGCGCGCCTTCAACACGAGCGTGGACGCCCTGCTCTCCCTGTTGGAGGACATCCGCGGTCTGCCCCCGACGACGCGCGAGCCGGACCTGCGGGTGTGGGGCCCCTTCCAGGACCCGAACCACGCGGGCCACGACGTCCGCTTCGTGATGACGCGCGAGGCGCTGAGCTTCGACTACCAGTTGGAGTACCGGAAGCGCGGCGCTGGCGAGTCCGGGTGGTGGGCCTTCCTCAGCGGCACCTTCGAGGCGAACGCCGGCATCCGCAAGGGCGTGGGCAGCCTCCACCTGGACGTGGCGCGGGCCGAACAGGAGGGCCTGCCCGTCGTGGACCTGGCGGTGCTGCGGCGGCTGGACATCCACTACCAGACGAAGGCGCTGCCCACCCAGGTGGAGCTGACCTTCACGCCCAGGAACGGCGCCTTCCCGGTGACGCGCTACACCTACCGCGAGGCCCAGGGCAGCCTCGGGGAGATGCACTTCCTCATGCCCGGACGGGACCTGGTGCCGGGCGGCCTGCTGGAGGACCTGAGCCTGACGACGCGCTGGTCGCCGGACGGCCGGGGCATGGCGGTGCTGGAGGTGCTGAGCGGCGACATCCAGGGCGCGAAGTACACCGAGTGCAGGGACGCCCGAGGCCGCGTCACCTTCACCGCGCGCAGCTGGGACTTCTTCAACCCGACGGAGGGCGAGCGCGCCACCTGCCCGGACTTCTCCGCGCTGGACGGCTAGGAAGGCAGCCGAGCGGACATTCCCGCGCATGAATGGTGACGCCCGGGATGGATTCTCTATGCTGGCCGCTGTTCTCTCGCGCCCTCCATGTCCAAGCCCTCCATCCTCGAAGTGCTCAAGAGCCCGCGCATCTGGCTGCTCGTGGCCGTTGGTTTCGCCTCGGGCCTGCCCCTGTGGCTGACGGGCGTCACGCTGTCGGCGTGGATGAAGGACGAGGGCGTCAACCTGAAGACGATTGGCGTCTTCGCCCTGGTCAGCATGCCCTACACCTTCAAGGTGCTCTGGGCCCCGCTGATGGACCGCTACACCCTGCCCTTCCTGGGCCGGCGGCGCGGGTGGATGCTGGTGACGCAGGTGCTGCTCATGGGCGCCATCGCCGCCATGGGCCTGGTGAACCCCAAGGACACGCCGGTGGCCATGGCCGCCATGGCGGTGCTGGTGACGTTCCTGTCCGCCAGCCAGGACATCGTCGCGGACGCGTGGCGCACGGACATCCTCACCGTGGAGGAGCGCGGGCTCGGCAACTCCACGTACATCACCGGCTACCGCCTGGGCATGCTCACCGCGGGCGCCCTGGCCCTGACGCTGTCCGATTGGGTCGGCTGGTCCCAGACGTACTTCATCATGGGCCTGCTGATGGCCGTGGGCGTGGTGGCCACGCTGCTGGCCCCGGAGCCCCAGGGTTCGAAGCCGCCGCGCAACCTGACGGACGCGGTGGTGAAGCCCTTCGTGGAGTACTTCACGCGCAAGGGCGCCATCCCCGTCATCCTGTTCCTGGTGCTCTACAAGCTGGGGGACGCCATCGCCGCCGGCATGGTGACGCCCTTCTACAAGGAGCTGGGTTTCTCCAACACGGAGATTGGCGCGCTCAGCAAGGGCCTGGGCATGGTGTCCACCATCGCGGGCGGCCTGCTGGCCGGCGTGGTGATGGTGAAGCTGGGGACGCGGCGCAGCCTCTTCATCTTTGGCGCGGCGCAGGCGCTCACCAACCTGATGTTCATGGCGCTGTCCCTGGTGGGGAAGAACGACCTGATGCTGGCGGCCACCATCACCGTGGACAACCTCTGCGGCGGGCTGGCGGTGACGGCGTTCGCGGCCTACCTGATGTCGCTGTGCCACAAGAGCTTCAGCGCCACGCAGTACGCGCTCCTGTCCGCGCTGGGCACGGTGGCCAACCGCCTCATCTCCGCCACCTCCGGCTACATGGCCGAGTGGCTGGGCTGGCCCACCTTCTTCGCCGGCACCGTGCTGCTCGCCGTCCCCGCGCTGGTGCTTCTCGCGTTCCTCCCAGCGAACGCCGCCGCCCCGGCCGAGGAGCCGCCGGAGCCCGAAGCCGCGCCCCAGGGCGAATCATCCTCCAGTGCGGTGGCCGTGGCGCGCTGAGCCTTCCGCCCGGGTGACTCCGCGCCGGATGTAACGCGGTGCACGCTCGCCAGAATCGGTGAGCCTTCCGCCGTGTGCCATGGCTATGTTCCGCGGCCATGGCACACCCGCTCGCTGGCAAGCCCCCACCGGAAGACTTCCTCATCGACCCCGAGAAGCTGCGCGCCGCGTACTTCTCCGGCCGGCCCGACGTGAGCGTGCCGGAGCAACGCGTGGCCTTCGGAACCTCCGGGCATCGCGGCTCCTCCGCGCGCACCAGCTTCAACGAGGCCCACATCCTGGCGGTGACGCAGGCCGTCTGCGAGTACCGCCAGCAGCAGGGCATCGACGGGCCGCTCTTCCTGGGCATGGACACCCACGCCCTCTCCACCCCCGCGCAGCAGACGGCGCTGGAGGTGCTGGCGGCCAACGGCGTGCAAGTGCGTTTCACGGACGGCGCCACGCCCACGCCCGTCATCTCCCACGCCATCCTCACCTACAACCGGGGCCGCACCACGGGGCTGGCGGACGGCATCGTCATCACCCCGTCCCACAACCCGCCGGAGGACGGCGGCATCAAGTACAACCCGCCCAACGGCGGCCCCGCGGACACGAACGTCACCGCCGTCATCGAGAAGCGCGCCAACGCGCTGCTGGGCGCGGGCAACGCGGGCGTGCAGCGCATCCCCTATGAGCGCGCGCGCACCGCGCCCACGGTGAAGCCGTACGACTTCATCACCCCGTACGTGGAGGACCTGGGCACCGTCATCGACATGGAGGCCCTGCGCGGCGCGAAGCTGCGCATCGGCGCGGACCCGCTGGGCGGCTCCAACGTCGCGTACTGGGAACCCATCGCCACGCGCTACGGGCTCAACCTGCACGTGGTGAACCCCACGGTGGACCCGACGTTCCGGTTCATGCCGCTGGACCACGACGGGAAGATCCGCATGGACTGCTCGTCCCCGTATGCCATGGCGAACCTGGTGCGCCTGAAGGACGCGTATGACATCGCGTTCGGCAACGACGCGGACTCGGACCGGCACGGCATCGTCACCCGCAGCCTGGGGCTGATGAACCCCAACCACTACCTGGCCGTCGCCATCGACTACCTCTACCGCAACCGGCCCGGCTGGAAGTCCGGCACCGCGGTGGGCAAGACGCTGGTGAGCAGCAGCCTCATCGACCGCGTGGCGAAGGACCTGGGCCGCCGCGTCGTCGAGGTGCCGGTGGGCTTCAAGTGGTTCGTGGACGGGCTGCTGGACGGCTCGCTCGGCTTCGGCGGCGAGGAGAGCGCCGGCGCGTCCTTCCTCCGCAAGGACGGCACGGTGTGGACCACGGACAAGGACGGCATCATCCTGGACCTGCTGGCGGTGGAAATCCTCGCGCGCACCGGGAAGGACCCCGGCGAGCACTACCAGGCCCTGGCGGCGAAGTTCGGCGCGCCGCTCTACACGCGCATCGACCAGCCGGCCACCGCCGCGCAGAAGGCCGCGCTGAAGAAGCTGTCCCCCGAAGCGGTGAAGGCCACCACGCTGGCCGGTGAGCCCATCCTCCAGCGCCTCACGCGCGCGCCCGGCAACGACGCGGACATCGGCGGGCTGAAGGTGGTGGCGGCGAACGGCTGGTTCGCCGCGCGCCCCTCCGGCACCGAGGACGTCTACAAAATCTACGCGGAGAGCTTCCGCGACGAGGCCCACCTCCAGGCCATCCTCCAGGAGGCGCGCGCCATCGTCGGTGAGGCGTTCGCCGCTTCGTGAGCGGCGTGAAGCTCGTCCTTCAATACGTGCTGGCCCTGCTGATGGTGGCGGCGGGGCTGAACCACTTCCGGGCGCCGCGCATGTACGAGCGCATCATGCCGCCGTACCTGCCGTTTCACGGGCCGCTGGTGTTCTGGAGCGGCGTGGCGGAGGTGCTGCTGGGCGTGGGCCTGGCCATCCCCCAGACGAGCCGGCTGGCCGCCTGGGGGCTGATTGCCCTGTTCGTCGCCGTCTTCCCGGCCAACCTCTACATGGTCCAGCACCCGGAGCGGTTCCGGAAGATTCCCCCCGCCCTGCTCTGGCTGCGGCTGCCCCTGCAGGGCGTCCTCATCCTCTGGGCCTGGTGGTACACCTGAGCCGGGCCGCCCGCCCGGCTGCCCTCCGATGCGTCCTTCCTTGACTCGCCGGGGGGTGCTCTTTAGGTTCAGAGGCTTCCAGTAGCTCCACCGAAATCCGAAGGACGTTCCATGGCTCGCGTTACCGTCGAAGACTGCCTCCCCCTCGTCGACAACCGGTTCGCGCTGGTGCTGCTCGGCGCCAAGCGCGCGCGGCAGCTGATGGCGGGTGCCCGCCCCATCCTCGAGCAGTCCAAGAACAAGCCCCCCGTGCTGTCCCTGCGCGAGGTGGCCACCGGCCGCGTGAAGTTCGACCGTGACGTGCGCGAGGCGCTGTCCGGCAAGTACCAGGGCGAAGAGCCCAAGTAGTCACCGCGGTGCCCTTCAGCCCCCTTCCCTCCCGGCAATGCTCGCCGGGGAGGGGGCTTCGGGGAGCAGGCCCTGGGAGCGCAACCAGCGCACCGCCCGCGAGGCGACGGCCTTCTCTCCCTTGTAGCCCAGCAGTGGCACCAGTTGGACCACCGGCACCCAGCGCACCTCGTCCACCTCGATGCGCGGCCCCGGAAGCGGCCCCAGCTCTCCCTCCTGATAGCGGAACAGGAAGAAGTGGACGCGCTTGAAGATGCGCTGTCCGCGGAACTGGTACACGTACCGAATCTCACCCAGCGGGGCCATGAGCGACACGGACAGCCCCGTCTCCTCACGCACCTCGCGGCTCGCCGTCTGTTCGGGCGTCTCGCCCGGGTCCACGTGCCCCTTGGGCAGCGCCCACAAGGTGCGGCCATGGGGACGGATGACCGCCACTTCCCAGTGGCCAGCCCTCTCCCGGATGACGACACCGCCTGCGGACGCCTCGCGTGGCATACCCGCCCACCCTACCCGATGCGGACGGAAAGGTGCTCAACCGCCATGCGCGAAATGGCGAAGCTTGGCCTCCGCCCCCAGCCGGTAGGCGTAACGCAGGTCTCCCAACAGCCGGTCCAGGCGCCGGGCGCCGACGTGCCCCATCAGCCGCGAGCAGAAGCGCCGTGACAGCCGGTTGGCTTCCTCGTAGCGCCACCGCTCCTGGGCGGAGAGCTGCTTGCGGTAGGAGACCCGGTCGAAGAGCCGCTGGAGGAGCTCCTGGGCCCAGGCGCCCACGCCCTCCCCCCACCGGTGAAGCAGGCACACCGCGAACTTGTCCACCTCCGCCTGCGCCTCCAGCTCCAGCAGCGACACCGTGCGGCCATGGGCCGCCGTGTGCGCCACGTAGAGAAAGTGGCTCACGCCCTCCGCCAGCTGGCAGTAACCGGCCAGGTCGCTGTCCAGCACGTAGCCCAGCGGCCCGGATTCATAGGGCTTGAGCCGGTCCAACAGCGCTGGAGAGAGGTACAGGGCCAGCTCCAGCGCGTCCCCGGCCTCGTGCACCAGCAGTTCCTCGTCGGAGCGGCCGGTGCCACCCAGCCGGGCGGCGGCCTCCGTGTCCACCACGAAGCCCTCCGCCCTCGCCTCGCACGTGAAGCCGTAGATGGCCTCCAGGTGGTCCTGAACGCGGCCAATCATCCACACCTCCGGCTAGTTGACGAGCTGTCCCTTGGTCCGCGGCATCATCCCCGCGTCGAGCAGCACGCGCTCCAGCCGGTCACTCCCGGTGCGCACCCACGCCTCGTAGACTTTCAGCGCGCCGCTGGGGCCGGCCTGCACCATGCCCCGCGCGGAAATCTCCTCCAGCACCTCCACCACCTTGCGGAACTTCTCGCACAGCTCCCGGTACACCTGCGCGAAGCCCGCGGCCGGCGTCAGCTCCGCCACGTGGCCGTACGCGGTGCCGCCCATCTGGATGTAGTAGTCCGGGCCCACCACGCCACCCTGCAGCGCGCCGGAGAAGAAGCCCGCGGTGTACAGGGACACGTCGCCCAGCCGGCGCAGGGTGCGGATGCGCTCGGCGCGCTCCTGTTGCAGGGCCTGGTGGTAGAGGATGGCCAGGGGCTCGTGGTCCTTGCGCCCGTCCTCCTCGCGGGTGAACAGCTTGTCGGTGACGGCGAACTCGGACAGCAGGTTCACCAGGTAGAACTCCGTCACCTCCGCCAGTTCCACCCGCTGCCGCCCCGTGACCTCGCCCAGAAGAGACTTGAAGAACTCCTTCAGAGACAGGGACGCCACCAGTCCACTCATTGACACCTCCCGTCATTCCCCGGGCGGACGTCGCCCGGAGGAGACTCAGGAAGGGTAGCAATCAGCCGGGGACGCCGCAAAAACCACCCCCAGTGATTCCAGGCACTTGCGTTAGCACTCACGTTGCCTGAGTGCCAATCCGGGGTCCTGGAGCACGCGTGCGGGCAGGCCGTGCCAGATGGCGGGCGTCACCGGAAAACCCCAGCAATGCCGCGCAGTTGGCACGTTCGGACACGGTTAGCCAGCGTCGCTTGACGGGTCAACTTCGCTGGTTATTATCCGCCGCGCCTGGGCGTTAGCACTCGTGAGGTGCGAGTGCTAACCCCATGGGCCACGAGGCCCTTTTTCAACCCCCAAGCAGCTTTCGGTCGCCATCAAAAACGGCGCCGGAAGCGACATGTAAGGAGCAGGCCATGAAGATTCGTCCCCTGCAGGATCGGCTCATCGTCAAGCGCGTCGCCGAGGAGAACAAGACCAAGGGCGGCCTCTTCATCCCCGACACGGCGAAGGAGAAGCCCCTCGAGGGCAAGGTCGTCGCCGTGGGTAACGGCAAGGTGCAGGAGGACGGCAAGGTCCGTCCGCTGGACATCAAGGCCGGCGACACCATCCTGTTCAGCAAGTACGCGGGCACCGAGATCAAGCTCGACGGCGAGGAGCACCTCATCCTCCGTGAAGAGGATGTGCTCGGCGTCATCGAGAAGTAATCCGGTCTCCCCCACCCTTCCTTAAGGAACTTCCCAAATGGCGAAGGACATTCTTTTCGACGTGCGCGCGCGTGAGGCCATCCTCCGCGGCGTCAACATCCTGGCCGACGCGGTCAAGGTCACCCTGGGCCCCAAGGGCCGCAACGTGGTCATCGAGAAGAGCTTCGGCTCCCCGACGATCACCAAGGACGGTGTGACGGTCGCCAAGGAAATCGAGCTCGAGAACAAGTTCGAGAACATGGGCGCGCAGATGGTCAAGGAGGTTGCCTCCAAGACGTCTGACGTCGCTGGTGACGGCACCACCACGGCCACCGTGCTGGCGCAGGCCATCTTCCGCGAGGGCGCGAAGCTGGTCGCCGCGGGCCACAACCCGATGGAGATCAAGCGCGGCATCGACAAGGCCGTGGCCACCATCGTCGCCGAGCTGAAGAAGCTGGCCAAGCCGACCAAGGACAAGAAGGAGATTGCCCAGGTCGGTACCATCTCCGCCAACGGTGACGAGACCATCGGCACCATCATCGCGGACGCGATGGAGAAGGTGGGCAAGGAAGGCGTCATCACCGTCGAAGAGGCCAAGGGCCTGGAGACGACGCTGGACGTGGTCGAGGGCATGCAGTTCGACCGCGGCTACCTGTCCCCGTACTTCGTGACGGACCCGGAGCGCATGGAGGCGGCGCTCAACGACGCGCTCATCCTCATCAACGAGAAGAAGATCTCCTCGATGAAGGACCTCCTGCCCATCCTGGAGCAGGTCGCCCGCGCCGGTAAGCCCCTGCTCATCATCGCCGAGGACATCGAGGGCGAGGCCCTGGCCACCCTGGTGGTCAACAAGATCCGCGGCGTGCTGAACGTGTGCGCGGTGAAGGCCCCCGGCTTTGGTGACCGCCGCAAGGCCATGCTCGAGGACATCGCCACCCTGACGGGCGGCAAGATGATCGCCGAGGACCTGGGCATCAAGCTGGACACCATCACCCTCCAGGACCTGGGCCGGGCGAAGCGCCTCACGGTGGACAAGGACAACACCACCATCGTGGACGGCGCTGGCAGCCAGCAGGAGATCGAGGCGCGCGTGAAGCAGATCCGCGCCCAGATTGAGGAGACCTCCAGCGACTACGACCGCGAGAAGCTCCAGGAGCGCCTGGCGAAGCTCGTGGGCGGCGTGGCCGTCATCAACGTCGGCGCGGCCACCGAGACGGAGATGAAGGAGAAGAAGGCCCGCGTCGAGGACGCGCTCAACGCGACCCGCGCGGCCGTGGAAGAGGGCGTCGTCCCTGGCGGCGGCGTGGCCTACATCCGCTGCCTCAAGGCGCTGGAAGGCCTGCAGCTGACGGGCGGTGAGAAGTTCGGCGTGGACATCATCCGCCGCGCGCTCGAGGAGCCCCTCCGCCAGATCGTCGGCAACGGCGGCCTGGAGGGCAGCGTGGTGGTGAACAAGGTCAAGGAGTCCTCCGGTCCGTTCGGCTTCAACGCCGCCACGGGCGCCTACGAGGACCTGCTGGCCGCCGGCGTCATCGACCCGGCCAAGGTCAGCCGCACCGCGCTGCAGAACGCGGCGTCCGTGTCCTCGCTGATGCTCACCACCGAGGCCATGGTGGCGGAGCGTCCGAAGGAGGAGAAGGACCTCCCCGCCGGCGGTGGCATGGGCGGGATGGGTGGCATGGGCGGTATGGGCGGCATGGGCATGTAGTCCGCCCCTCACCCCGGCGCCCGTCCGGGGTGACGTCCTGAACGCGGCCTCCGGCTCCCTCCTGGGAACCGGGGGCCGTCGTCTTTGCGGGCTGGGTGGCGGCGCGCCTTCCCGGCCCTTAACTTGGTGGATACGAAGGAGGAGACACCGTGAAGCCCGTGAAGATTTTTACGACCACCTATTGTGGCTACTGCGTCCGCGCCAAGGACCTGCTCAAGCGCAAGGGCGTGGATTACGAAGAGGTGGACGTCACCGGAGACGATGACCTGCGCGCCAGGCTCGTGGAGATGAGCGGGGGCCAGCGCACCGTGCCGCAAATCTTCATTGGCGACACGCACGTGGGCGGCTACTCCGACCTGTCCCGCCTGGACTCCGAGGGCCGTCTGGAGCCGATGCTCCAGGCCTGAGCATCCCAGGCAGGCGGCCAGCCGCCCCTGCCGAAGCTCCCGGCCCGCCGTGCATAGCTTTCCCCCGTGGCACTTCACTCATCCACGGGAGGCGGCATGGCAGGCGAAGAGCGGCAGACGGGGACCCGGGACGAGCAGTACAACCTCATCAGCGTCCTGTATCACCTGCTCAAGGGTGCCTCGACCAGTGAGGCGTACATCCGGGATGCCGAGGAAAACGGCGACCCGGAGCTCGCCCAGTTCTTCCGCGATTGGCAGGAAGAGCAACGCAACCTGGCTGAGCGGGCCAAGAATCTGCTCGGCGCTCGCACAGCGGGCGTGTCCCGCGCGGGCACCGGCCGCAAGCGCGCCGCCAATGGCGGTGGCAAGCGCGGCGCGGCCTCGGAGGAGAGGCAGCCCACCAATGCGGGCGTCGACTCCGGAGGGAATGACACGGCGCGTGACGGCGTGGACGAGGAGCTGCTGGAGACCTTCCCCGCCAGCGACCCGCCGGCCCGCTACTGAGTTCCCATCCCGCATCCTGCGGCCTTCCATCCGGCTGTGACGCAGGATGCTGGATTCTGGCCGAACGTTCGTCTTGTATGGGGGGTGTCGTGAAACACACCGCCCCCATTCCCTGCTTGCGTCTGGCGCTGCTGCTGGTGGCCGCCCTGGTCGCCGCGTGCCGAAGCACGCCCCTCACGGTGCGCGGCGCCGTGCCGGAGTCGCTGGGCGCGTCGGCGGTGCTCATCCAGCCCTTCGGCTTCCGGTGGACGGAGCCGGACTGGCGCGCGGTGGAGCTGTCGCAGCGCCTGGTGAACGTGGCCCTGGCGCAGGCCGGGGACACGGCCCTCTTCTTCGGTCCCACCGAGTTGCACGTAACGCGGCCCGGCGAGGACCGCGATGGCGAGCTGCCGCGCGACGTGGTGGCGACGCTGGCCTCCTACGGCGTCCGGACGGACGGACTGCTGGTGCTCCGCCCCTGGGCGGAACAACGCGTCCAATCCGGCGAACGTGAACTGATTGACACCGCGGGCTACACGGTGGGCCAGAGCGCCACCGAGGTGGTGATGTACGTGGGCCGAGTGGAAGTCCTCCACCCCGCCACGCGCGAGGTGGTGCTGGAGGTCTTCGGGGAGGCCACCGTGAATCCCTACGCAGACACCCTCGATGAAGGCGCGGACCCGGCCCCCGAGCTGACGCGCCTCATGGAGGAGCTCACACGCGAAGCACTCCGCGGGGTGTCGAGCCACCTGAAGCCGCCACGCGCGCCCTCCCCCGCGCTGGCCACCTCCGTGGCGTGGGCGCCGTGGGACGTGCTCGACATGGCGGCGTGGATGCCCAGGGACAGCACGGACCTGGAGTCGCCGCCGAGCCGACAAGAAGCCGGACAGGACCCGCGGAGCCTGCGCGTCCAGCGCCTGCGCTTCGCCAATCCAGACTTGGAGCCCGCGCTCCTGGAGACGCTTTCGCGGCGCCCCGGCGGCCTTTATGTGCGCGCCGCACCCGAGGGCGCGAAGCTCTCCGCGGGGGACCTGGTGCTGACGCTCGACGGCCGTCCCGCACTCCCTCAGTCACTTGCACGCGCACGGCTGGCGCTCGTGCCAGTCGAAGCGCGAGTTCAACAACCCTCCGGCAGGATTCTTCCGCTCGTACTGCCGTGAGTTTTTCCGATGTGAAGAGGCTCGCGTCGGGCTTGCCCGCCCATGCGACTCGCACCTAAAGAGGACCCGATATGGATAGGCCCGAGGTCACCCAGACCACTCAGACGGAGCAGGAAGGCCGCACCACCCGCATCCCCATCCCCGAATGGACGGTGGAGGTCGTTTCCGGTCCGGACAAGGGCAAGAAGGTGAAGACGCAGGACGGCCTCGTCCGCGTGGGTTCCGACAGCGCCGCGGACCTGGTGCTCACGGACGCCACGGTGAGCCGCCGTCACCTGGAGGTGGAGCGCACCTCGCGTGGACTGCTGCTGCGCGACACCGGCAGCCGCAACGGCACCTTCCTGGATGGCCGGCAGGTGGTGCAGGCCTACCTGACCAGCGGCGACAAGGTGGAGCTGGGCAAGACGAAGCTCTCCGTGAAGGTCGCCCCGCGCCCCACCGAGGTGGAGGTCGCCGGCGCGGAGTCCTTCGGCGCGCTGGTGGGCGCCTCGGAGAAGATGCGCTGGGTCTTCACGGAGCTGCGCCGCATCGCCCGCGAGGACATGAGCCTGCTCGTGGAGGGTGAGACGGGCACGGGCAAGGAGCTGGCCGCGCGCGCGGTGCACCAGCACTCCGCGCGGCGCCATGGCCCCTTCAAGGTCGTGGACTGCAACCTCATCTCCGAGGAGAAGGCCGAGCGCGAGCTCTTCGGCGGCCTGCGCGCGGGCGACGGCGAGGACCGCGAGGCCCGCGGCGTCTTCGAGGCGGCCCGGGGCGGCACCCTCTTCATGGACGAGGTGGGCGAGCTGCCCATGTCCGTGCAGGGCAAGCTGCTGCGCGTGCTGGAGACGCGCGAGGTGCCGTCGCTGGATGGCCAGCCGGTGGCGGTGGACGTGCGCGTCATCGCCTCCACCCACCGGAACCTGGAGGAGGACGTGCGCCAGGGCCGCTTCCGCGCGGACCTGTACTTCCGGCTCGCGGTGGCGCGCGTGCGCCTGCCGCCCCTGCGCACCCGGCGGGACGATTTGCCCTCGCTGGCCCAGGCCCTGGCCCAGACGCTGCGCGCCAGCATCACCCTCACGCCCCAGACGCTGGCCCTCTTCGAGGGCTACGACTGGCCGGGCAACGTGCGCGAGCTGCGCAACGTGCTGGAGCGCGGCGCCCTCATGGAGGAGACGGGCAACAGCAGCTGGCTGGACTTCCTGGCCCAGCCGTCGCGCCGCCCGGAGGGGCAGGCCCCCACCACCCAGGTGGCCACGCTGGTGGGCACCCTGCCCTACCACGAGGCCAAGGACCGGGTGCTGGCCGACTTCGAGCGCCTCTACTTCGCCGAGGTCATGAAATCCGTGGGCTTCGACATGAAGGCCGCGGAGCAGCGGACCGGCCTGTCCATGCAGAGCCTTTATCGCCTTTTGAAAAAGAACGGGCTTCGGCTCAAGGACCTCAAGAACGCAGAGGGCCTGGAGAAGTAAAGAAGTCCGCACGCAGGTCCACCCCTAGGGAGAACAACCGCATGTTGCGTCGTGTTGCCGTAGCCTCCGTCGTCCTCACCGCCGCTTGTGCCGGCCAGCAGAAGCCCGCGGCGCAGGCTGGCAGCCCACGTCGACCGAGGAGCGTGTTCGCATCACCAACCAGCCCCCGTTCGACCTCGTGAACTGCCTCCCGCGCGAGCTCCAGCTCCCGGAGCAGGCCAGCCAGGGCGTCGTGCTGGGCGCGCTGCTGACCACCCGTCCGCAGGTGATGGAGTGCCTGGTGGACCCGAAGCACCGTGGCACGGAGAAGACCACCACGGTGGAGGTCAAGACGACCGTCACGGAGCAGGGCGCGTCGCACGCCGTCAGCGGCACCAACCTCACCCCCGAGGGCCAGGCCTGCATCCAGAAGGTGGTGGACACGCAGGTGAAGCTGGCCGCGCTGCCCAAGGGCGCGCAGCCGGTGGAGGCCGCCATCCCCTTCGAGCACACCACCAGCGGCCTCAACTCCGTCACCTTCGGCATCAACGAGGGCTCGGACTTCACGGGCGCGGTCCGCCTGGCGCAGCAGAGCTGGTGTGAGTGCTACGCCAACTTCAAGGAGCAGGTCCCGCCGCCGCTGACGGCGAAGATCAAGCTGCTGAAGGCCAACCCCACCCCGGCCGAAGTCACCTTCGAGCCCTCCGGCAACACCGAGGCGGACCAGCTCGCCGCCTGCCTCCAGCCGAAGATTGCCGCGCTGCCGGCGAAGCTGAACTCCGACGAGCTGGGCTTCTCCTACCGCTTCGTCCACTTCGACTCGGCCGCGCCGGACGCCGCCTCGGCTGCCCTGCCGCCCGAGCTGCGCTTCCTCCAGCTGGACCTCAACCGCACCCAGCGCGCGGCGGACTCGGCCATCGCCGACGGCGCCCGCACCCCGGCGGCCCTGGCCTACGCGGAAGTCGTGGACCGCTACCAGAAGACGAAGAACTGGCGCCTGTTCGACGAGATGTCCAGCAAGTGCGAGGCGCTGGTGAAGGCGGACACGGGCGTCATCGAGTCCATCAAGGCCCGCCAGGCCACGGACCAGGCCGCGCTCACGCTGGCCACGGAGATGGCGGCGAAGGACGCGGAGAACTGGGGTGACGTCGTCGCCGCCACCCAGAAGAACGTCGACGAGTCGGTGAAGGAGCTGGCGGACGCGGAGAAGATGGCCGCGCAGGACAAGGCCGCCTGCCCGAAGAAGAAGTTCTAGGAGTCCCCTGCCCCAATGGGCGGAAAAACGGAAGGCGCGGGAGCCCGGAGTCCGGGGCCCGCGCCTTCGGTGTTTCTGGGGACTGTCGCGCCGCCGAGGGGCGGACACCGGTGGCCCGGTGCCCCGCCCGCCAGGGACAGCGGGACTACGCCGCCGTCACCTTGTCGTCGTTGGCCGCGCCCGCCTCGCGCATGCGCACGCTGACCAGCTTGGAGATACCCGGCTCCTCCATGGTGACGCCGTAGAGGGTGTTGGAGACCTCCATGGTCCGCTTGTTGTGAGTGATGAGGATGAACTGCGACTGCTTGCTCATCTCCTTCACCATGTCGTTGTAGCGGCCCACGTTGCCCTCATCCAGCGGCGCGTCGACCTCGTCCAGGAGGCAGAAGGGCGTGGGCTTGATGAGGAAGATGCCGAAGATGAGGCCCACGGCGGTGAGGGCCTTCTCGCCACCGGACAGCAGGTTGACGCTTTGCAGCTTCTTGCCGGGCGGCTGCGCGACGATTTCCACGCCGGGCTCCTGGCCGGGGCCCTCGTTGGTGAGGATGAGGCTGGCCCGGCCACCGCCGAACAGGCGCGGGAAGATGGCCTGGAACTTCTCGTTCACCACGTCGAAGGTCTGCTTGAAGCGCTCGCGGCTGGTGGCGTCGATGCGCTGGATGGCGTCCTTCAGCTGCTCGATGGAGGACTGCAGGTCCTTCTTCTGGGCGGTGAGGAAGTCGTAGCGCTTGGACAGCTCCGCGTGCTCGTCGATGGCGGTGAGGTTGATCTCCCCCATCTTCTCCACCTGCGCGCGCAGGTCCTTCAGCTCCGCCTCCGTCTCCGGGGCCAGCGCGGGCAGCAGGTGGTACTTGTGCAGCTCGTTCGCCAGCTCCACCTGGTGCCGCTCGCGGATGCCCGCCGCCAGGTGCTCCAGCTCCAGGGCGATTTCGCGCTCGCGCAGCGAGATTTGCGACAGGCCCTGCATCAGCTCGTCCACGCGGCCACGCAGCTCGCGGAACGTCGAGTCCTGCTCACGCACTTCCGCGGACGCCGCGGTGTGCGCCGCGCGGCGCTTCTCCAGCCCTTCGGCCGCGAGCCGGTGCTCCTCGGCGCGCTGGGACAGGCCGCCCTCGGTGTCCGTGGTACGCCGCGCCAGCTCCTCGGCGCGCGCCCCACCCTCCACCACCGTGGCCTGGAGCCGGGCGATGCGCGTCTCCATGTCCCGGCGCTGGGTGACGAGGCTGTCCAGCTCCTTGCGGGCGGACTCGCCGCGCTCGCTGCCGGCGGCCACCTTGATGCGCAGGCCCGTCAGCTCGCCGTTGGCCGTCTCCGCGCGCTGGCGCAGCGACTCCTGCTCGGCCACCAGTTGCTTCACCCGCTCCTCGCGGCCCTCGCGGTCCGCCTGGCCGTGCGCCACCTCGCCGCGGCTGGTCTCCTCCTCGTGCTCCAGGGCCTGGTGGCTCTGGGTGAGCTGCCCCTCCTCCACCTCCAGGGCCCGAACCCGCTCGCGCACGCGGGCCAGGTCCTCGCCCGCCTTGTGCAGGTCCTTCTCCTGGCTGGCGAGGTTCAGCTCCTCGGCGTGCTGATTCTTGGCCAGCCCCTTGAGGACGCCCTCGGCGTGTCCCATCTGCTTCTGGAGCGTGTAGTGCCGGGTGAGAATCTCGTTGTAGCGCTCCTCCACGCGGGCCACCTCGGTGGCCAGCTCGGCGATTTCGCGCTTCTTCTGGAGCGCGCCCACCGCCGCGCCTTCCCTCTCACCGCCAACGATGGTGCCGTCCGGGCGGAACACCTCGCCCTCCACCGTCACCAGCGTGCAAGTGGGGCCGCCGGACTCGGACCAGGCGCGCGCCGCGGCCACGTCCTGGACGACGACGACGTCCCCCAGCAAGAGCTGCACCAGCGGCGTCAGCGCCTCCTCGCACGTCACCTCGCGCAGCGCATGCGCCAGCACGCCGGGCCGGTTGAAGTCCGGCTCCAGCGGGGCTGGCAGCGCGTCCAGCGCGGGCACCGGGAGGAAGCTGCCCCGTCCCTCGGCGTGCCCCTTGAGGTACTCCACCAGCTCCACGCCCTTGTCGCGGCTCTCGACGATGACGTGCTGGAGCCGCTCACCCAGGGCGGCCTCCACCGCGCGCTCGTAGCGCGGGGTGACGGTGATGACGTCCGCCACCAGGCCGAAGATGCCCTGCTCGCGGGACTGCACGCCGGCGCGCGTCATGACGGCGCGCACGCCGCGGTCGAAGCCGTCGTAGTTCTTCTGGATGTCTTCCAGCGTGGAGAGGCGGCTGCGCTTGTCGCTCAGCTCCTCGCGCAGCGCGATGACCTCGATTTCGTTCTCCGTGAAGGCCGCGCGGGTGCGGACGAGCGCGTCCTCCTCCTGCCCCTTGCGCTCGGCCAGCTCGGCGGCGAGGTGCCGGGTGTCCTCCACCCGCTTCGCCACGTCGCCCCGGACGTTCTCCAGCGTCTGCTCCTGGGCGCGCAGCGTCTCAAGCTCGCCCTGGAGCTTCGCGCGGCGGGCGCTCAAATCCCCCCGCTGACGGGCGAGGTTGACCAGGTTGCTCTCGTGGTTGGCCAGGCGCGTGGCCACGGCCACCAGGCCGGCGCGCTCCTGCTCCAGGCGCAGCGCCACCTCCGTCTGGAGCTGGGACACGCGGCGCAGCTCCTCCTGCGCCACCTGCATCGCGACCTCGTCCTCCTTCCACGAGCCGGCGATGCCCGACAGCTCCGCCTCGCGGGCGGCCATGGCCTCGGACATCTCCGTCTTGCGCGCGAGCAGCCCGTCCAGCTCCGCCTGGGCGGCGGCCACGCGGGCCTGCGTCTCCTCCAGGTCGCGCTTGCCGTAGGCCATCTCCTGCGTGTCGCGCTGCAGGGAGCTCTCCAGCGTGTGCACCTCGGCGGCGAGCGCCTGGAGGGCGGCGGTCTCCGCCTCCAACTCGGCGCGGCGGCGCGTAATCGTCTCCTCCAGCTCCTTCACCCGGTCCAGGCTCTCCCGCTCCTCGGAGCCCAGGTTCTCCAGCCGCGACTGGAGCATCTTCTTCTCCGCCATCAGCTCCAACTGACGGTGGGTGGCCGCGTGCAGGTCGATGTCCCGCATGCGCGACTTGAGCTTCTTGTACTTCTCCGCCTTCTTCGCCTGGCGGGACAGCGCGTCGAGCCGCTTCTCCAGCTCGTTGGTGATGTCGGTGACGCGCAGCAGGTTGGCGTCGGTCGCCTCCATCTTGCGCTCGGCGGCCTTGCGGCGCGCCTTGTACTTGGTGACGCCCGCGGCCTCCTCCAGCAGGTGGCGCCGGTCCTCCGGCTTGCTGGACACGATGAGGCCCACGCGGCCCTGCTCGATGATGGAGTACGCCTTGGTGCCCACGCCGGTGCCGAGGAACAGCTCGGTGATGTCCAGCAGGCGGCACAGCGTCTTGTTGATGAGGTACTCGGAGTCGCCGTTGCGGAACAGGCGCCGCGTCACCGTGACTTCGGAGAAGCCCTGGTACTGGGGCGCGAGCTGGTCCGTGTCATCCACGATGAACGTGAGCGACACCTCCGCCATGGACAGCGGCGGCTTGTTCTCCGAGCCGTTGAAGATGACATCCTCCATGCCGCGGCCACGGAGGTTCTTCGCGCTCTGCTCACCCATCACCCAGCGGATGGCGTCCACGACGTTGGACTTGCCGCAGCCGTTGGGCCCGACGATGCCCGTCACGCCTTCGTCGAACGTGAAGACGCTCCGTTCCATGAAGGACTTGAAGCCGGTGATGTCCAACCGCTTGATTCGCATGCCAGCGGGCTCCTAGAGCGGGCTCGGTACGAGGAGAAAATCGCGCGCGAGGCCGAAAAATCGGCCTCGGAGCGTTCAGCAGAAAGGAGTACCAGCCACCTTCCAGGCGATCAAGCATGGCCATGCCACGCATCGCCATACGTTCGGTTGCCTGGCCTGCGACAGAGCGGACGCGCTCTGTAGCTGTAGCGCGCGCACCGCGCTTTGGCGGCGTGTGCACGGCGTCTCTACGCGCTCATGACGTCCTCCCGCGGGTGTCGTCGCATCAGCCCTGTTGAGTCCTGTTGCGCCATGTGAGCGCGTGACCTTCCGCGGGACGTAGCATTCCGGTCTGACATGCCCTCGGGGGACGCGGCGTCCCCCTCGGCGCGGCCCCACTCGAGCCCACCTGACGAGCAGGCGGCTCAACGCGACGCGGAAGCGCTGCGCTGGGTCCCGAACGGCGCCGTCACGGGCGCGCGCCTGCCGGGAAGCACGCACGCATCATGGACGGGCGCCAGACACGGGAGAACCGCCGCGTCGTGAAGCGCGGGTTGCCCGCAGCGAAGGCGTTCTGACGGAAACCTGTGTCGCTGACGGAAACCCGCGTCCGCGGGCTCAGGACTCGTTGGACGCGCCCGAAGGCGCCTCACCCGAGCCGGAGCCGTCCGCCGCGGCGCGCGCGGGCGTGGTCCGCGACTGCGGCTCCACCGTGACGCGCACCACGCGCGGGCCCTCCACCGCGTCCACGACGATGCGCCACATGTCGAGCCGCAACGTGTCCCCCTTCACGGGGACCCGGCCCAGCCTCGTCATGAGGTAGCCGGCGATGGTCGTCACTTCGCCCTCTTCGTCCTCGTCCAGGTCGAAGTTGACGTCCAGCCGTTCTTCCAAATCGTCGAGCTGCGCGGTGCCCGGCAGCTCGAAGCGGCCACCCGGCAGCGCGCGGACCTCGTCCATGCGGCGGCCCAGCTCCGCGACGTCGCCCACCACCTCGGCCACCACGTCCGCGATGGTCACCAGCCCGGACGTGCCGCCGTGCTCGTCCACCACCAGCGCCGTCTGCCGGCGCCGGCGCCGGAACTCCGCCAGCAGTTGCTCCAGCGTCGCGCCCTCGGGGATGAACAGCACCGGCCGCTGCACCTGCGCCAGGCTGCGCAGCTCGCCGCGGGACAGCAGGAAGAAGAGGTCCTTCGCGTTCACCACGCCCTCGACCTCGTCGAGGTTCCCCCGGCACACCGGCAGCCACGTGTGGCCCGACGCGCGCGCATCCGCGATGCACTTCTCCAGCGGCTCCTCCACGTCCAGGAACTTCACCTGGTTGCGGGGCACCATCACCTGCCGCGCCGTCTTCTGCGCCATCTCCAGCGCGCGCTCCAGGAGCTCCGCGCGCGCCGTCGTAATCGCGCCGGCCTGCGCCGAGCTGTGGAGGATGACCAGCAGCTCGTCCTCGCTGTGCGCCTCGTGCGCCTCGCTCGCCGCCTGGAGGCCGAAGACGCGCAGCACCCACGCCGCCAGCCCGTTGAGCAGGACGATGGCCGGGTAGAAGAGGACGTAGAACACCCGCATGGGCAGGGCCACCGCGAGCGTCGTGTCCTCGGGCCGCTGGATGGCCAGGCTCTTGGGCGCCAGCTCACCGAGGACGATGTGCAGGAAGGTGATGATGCTGAAGCCAATCACCACCGCCGCGGAGTGGGCCAGCGTGGTGGAGGCGCCCTCCGGCACCAACGGCACCAGCACCGGCTCCAACAAGCGCGCGAAGGCGGGCTCACCCAGCCAGCCCAGGCCCAGGGACGCCAGGGTGATGCCGAACTGCGTGGCGGAGAGGTACGCGTCCAGCTTCTCCACCATCTTCATGGCCGCGGGCGCGCCCGGCGCGCCTTCGTCCACCAGCGCCTGGAGCCGCGTGGCGCGAATCTTCACGATGGCGAACTCGGTCGCCACGAAGAAGCCGTTGGCGAATACGAGGAGGAGCGCCAACCCCAGGAACAACCATTCGTTGCCCATGGCTCAGAACAAGGCTTCGAAGTCCGGGTCACCCTTGAGGGCGTCGAACATGGGGTCGGTGGACAGCCACCCCATCACCTTCGGTCGGTCCGCCGTCAGTGACTTCTGCAGGTACTGCACCGCGTCCTTGGGACGCCCCCACAGCGCGAACAACGCGGACAGGTTGTAGTTGAGCAGCAGGTCTTCCGGGTTGAGCGCCCGCGCCCGCTCATAGGCGCGCTCGGCTTCCGCGTAGAAGCCCTTCTGCGCGTAGCAGATGCCCAGGTCCAACTGCGCCTCGAAGTTGTCCGGCTCCAGGCGCACCACTTCCTTCAACTGGGTGATGGCGGAGCGGTAGTCGCCTTCGTCCATCATCAGCGCGGCCAGCTCGTGGCGGGGGAAGGCGTCCTGGGAGTCCAGCTCGATGGCCGTCTGGAGCTCGCGCATCGCCTCCTCCACGCGGCCCTGGTCCGCGTAGGTGAGGCCCAGGTTGAGGTGGGCGTCCGGGTACTCCGGGTCCAACTCGATGGCTTCCTTGTACTCCTCCACCGCCATCTCCCCCGCGTGGGTGGAGAGGAAGCAGGCCAGGTTGTAGTGCGCCGTGGCGCTCTCCGGCTCCAGCCTCAGGGCGGTGAGGTACTCCGACAGGGCCTCGCGGAAGAGCTTCTTCTCCGCGTAGACCGTCGCCAGGTTGTCGTGAGCGTGCGCGGAGCTTGGGTCCAGGTCGATGGCCTTCTTGAACTCCTTGATGGCCTCGTCGAGCCACCCCCGGTCCGCCAGCTCGATTCCACGAGTATTGTGCTCGTCGGAGAGAGCGATGTTGTCCTTTTCGCGGGCCATGAGCGCGCGGGCAATCTACGCGCCGCGCTCCAAGAGGTGCAAGGTAGAGTTTCCCCCCTGCCCATGCGCCACGTCGCCCTGCTGCTTCTCGTGTTGTCCGCCTGTCACCCCCGCGCCATCCCCCCGCCGGAGCCGCTGCCGCCGGAGGAGCCGGCCCGACAGTCCCCCGCCCCCGGGGAGGCGGCCCAGGCGCCCGCCCTGTCCCCCGGGGCGCCGGTGGCCGAGCCCTCTTCCCGCCCGGTGTCCATCATCGTGGGCGGCGATGTCACCCTGGGACACAACTACCAGACACACTACGACGCGGAGACCGCCAAGGGCCGCTCCCGGGACGCCCTGGCGGCCTACGGGTTCCAGGAGGTGAAGCCCCTGACGGACGCCGCCGACCTGTTCGTCGTCAACCTGGAGTGCCCCTTCACCGAGCGCGGGGAGAAGTTGCCCAAGAACTTCAACTTCCGCGCGAAGCCGGAGCTGGTGGGCGTCCTCACCGCGGGCGGCGTGGACGTGGTGAGCCTGGCCAACAACCACCTGATGGACTACGGCGCCCAGGGCCTGCTGGACACCCTGGACACCCTGGACGCGGCGCACATCCCCTACTTCGGCGCGGGCCGGAACCTGGCGGAGGCCCGCCGCCCCGCAATCCTCACCGTGAGCGGCCAGCGGATCGCGCTGCTGGGCTACTTCTTCCTGGGCACGCGCAACATCGAGCCGCCTGGCGTCTACGCCACGGAGACCACCCCAGGGGTCGCCGGCCACTTCTCCGACGTGGAGGTGATGGAGCAGATGCTGCGCGAGGACATCGCCGCGGCCCAGGCCCAGGCGGACATCGTCCTGCCCTACTTCCACTGGGGGCGGGAAGGCACCTACACCCCGGAGCCCTACCAGGTCCGCCTGGCGCACGCCGCCATCGACGCGGGCGCGGCAGGTGTGCTGGGCGCCCACCCCCACGTCCTCCAGGCCATGGAGCTGTACCAGGGCAGACCGGTCGTCTACTCACTGGGGAACTTCGTCTTTGGGGGGAACTGGAACCCTCGCGACAAGCGCGGCGCCCTGTGGAAGGGCCACTTCGGGCCCGGCGGCGCCTACCTGTCCAGCGAGGTGCTGCCCCTGAGGACCGACCGCTTCCCGGAGCTGCCCTTCCAGCCGGTGCCCGTCACGGGCGAGGAGGCGGAGGCGGTGCTGCGGCTGCTGGCGGAATCTTCAGAAGGCGTGGAGCGGATGCTGCCCGAGTTGGAGCCGTGGGCCCGTCCGCCTCCCTCCCCCGAAGTCCGAGGGAGGGAGTAGCCAACGCACTAGACCTTGTTGTTGGACTGGCCCTTCTTGGCGCGGCTGCGGCGGCGCTTCAGCTGGGCCTTCCGGCCCTTGGCGCGGTTGGCGACCTTCTTCTTGGAACGATTTCCCTTCTGGGCGGGCATGTGGAAGGACTCCGTGTAGGTGATGTGAAACCGACCGCTGAGCGCGGTGAGGGCGGCCCTTTTTTCATGCTCCCGCCCGAGCGTCCAAGGAATTTCTTGACTCCGCCCGCCCTTGCCAGAGGGCCGGCAAAGGGGCAATACCCCCCGGAACGACGATGATTGACAAACTCGAAGACGTCGAGCGCCGGTTCGAACGCCTGACCGCCGACCTGTCGAACCCCGACGTGCTCGCCGACTCGGCACGGCTCCAGAAGGTGTCCAAGGAGCGCGCGGGCCTGGAGAAGCTGGTCGAGGCCTTCCGGGCCTACCGCAAGGTGCTCGCCGACCTCAGCGAGGTCGAAGCCTGGCTCGGCAGCAGCGACGCCGACGAGAAGGCCTTCGCCCGCGAGTCCCTGCCCGGCCTGAAGGAACAGCGCGACGAGATGGAGGCCAGCCTCAAGATCCTCCTGCTGCCCAAGGACCCGAATGACGAGAAGAACGTCATCCTGGAAATCCGCGCGGGCGCGGGCGGTGACGAGGCGGCCCTCTTCGCCGAGGAGGTCATGCAGATGTACCTCCGCTACGCGGACCGCCGGGGCTGGAAGGCGGACATCCTGGACATGAGCCCAGGCAACGCGGGCGGCGTGAAGGACGCCACCGTGACGCTGTCCGGCGACGCCGTCTTCAGCAACATGAAGTACGAGTCTGGCGTACACCGCGTGCAGCGGGTGCC
The DNA here is from genome assembly GCA_046520405.1 of Myxococcus sp. 1LA. Classification (GTDB taxonomy): domain Bacteria; phylum Myxococcota; class Myxococcia; order Myxococcales; family Myxococcaceae; genus Myxococcus. Next base: position 8,385 of record JBKGHI010000022.1, on the reverse strand, counting down.
GGCCACGGAGACGCAGGGCCGCATCCACACGTCCACGATTACGGTGTCGGTGATGCCGGAGGCGGAGGACGTGGACGTACAGGTGAACCCGGCGGACATCGAGATGCAGGTGATGCGCTCCACGGGCTCGGGCGGCCAGAGCGTGAACACCACGGACTCCGCGGTGCGCCTCATCCACCACCCGACGGGCATCGTGGTGAAGTGCCAGCAGGAGAAGAGCCAGTTGAAGAACCGCACCATGGCCATGCGCATGCTGCGGGCGAAGCTCTACGAAATCGAGCAGGAGCGCATCCGCAACGAGCGCGACTCCGCCCGCCGCGCCCAGGTGGGCACCGGTGACCGCAGCGAGAAGATTCGCACCTACAACTTCCCGCAGGACCGGCTGACGGACCACCGCATCGGCCTCACCGTGCACAACCTGCCGGGCGTCATGGCCGGTAACGTGGACGACGTCATCACCGCCTGCCGGACCTACTACCAGGCCGAAGCGCTCAAGGCGCAGACGGCCGGCGGCCCGAAGCCCTCCGCATGAGCAGCGAGCCCTGGACCATCCGCAGGGTCCTCACCTGGACGACGCAGCACTTCGAGAAGCGACAGGTGGATGCACCGCGGCTCACCGCGGAAATCCTCCTGTCGTACGTGCTCAAGCTCAGCCGCGTCCGGCTGTACGTGGACCTGGACCGCCCCCTCTCCAAGGAGGAGCTGGGCGCCTACCGTGCCCTCATCGAGCGGCGCATGGCGGGCGAGCCCACGCAGTACCTGACGGGCGTGCGCGAGTTCTACAACCGCCCCTTCAAGGTGGACGCCCGGGTGCTGATTCCGCGCCCGGAGACCGAGCTGCTGGTGGAGGCGGCGCTGCGCATGCTGCCCAAGGACGCGCCCGGCCGTGCGCTGGACGTGTGCACGGGCTCTGGCTGCATCGCCATCAGCCTCGCGGCCGAGCGGCCACAGGCCACCGTCATCGCCACCGACCTGTCCCCGGACGCCTGCGCGCTGGCACAGGAGAACGCCCAGGCGCTGGGCGTGGCGGACCGGGTGACGGTGCTGCAAGGTGACCTCTTCGCCCCGGTGCCTGCGGGCGAGCGCTTCCAGGTGGTGGTCTCCAATCCGCCGTACATCGCCTCGGACGAGATTCCGGGCCTGTCCGCGGAGGTGCGCCGCGAGCCCAAGCTGGCGCTCGACGGGGGACCGGACGGGCTGGTGGCGGTGCGCCGGGTGGTGACGGGCGCGCGCCAGTGGTTGGAGGCTGGCGGCCTCCTTGCAATGGAGATTGGTGAGGACCAGGGCCCCGCCGTCCTGGAGCTCCTGCGTGCCGCGGGTTACGCGGACGCGCGGGTGGAGAAGGACCTGGAGCGGCGGGAACGGATGGCATTTGGGACACAGCCCGTGGCCAGCGGGCCACAGGGCTGAAGACGCAGGGAACCATGGACAAGATCGTCATCAAGGGCGGCCAGGCGCTGCACGGAGAAGTGCAGGCCTCGGGCGCGAAGAACGCGGCGCTGCCCATCCTCGCCTCGGCGCTGCTGGCGGACGGCACCTCCACCTACCGCAACGTGCCGGACCTGGCGGATGTCGCCACCATGCTCAAGGTGCTGCGCACCATGGGCTGCGACACGGAGCGCAACGCGGAGAAGACGGACGTCTGCCAGGTGGGCGTCAACGGCCACATCACCCCGGAGGCGCCGTACGACCTGGTGAAGACGATGCGCGCCAGCGTGCTGGTGCTGGGGCCGCTGGTGGCCCGCTTCGGCCGGGCGCGCGTGTCCATGCCCGGTGGCTGCGCCATTGGCGCGCGGCCCATCGACCAGCACCTCAAGGGGCTGAAGGCGCTGGGCGCGGACATCCACCTCACCGAAGGCTACGTGGAGGCCACCGCGAAGCAGCTCAAGGGTGGCACCGTCAACTTCGACGTCATCACCGTCACCGGCACGGAGAACGTGATGATGGCGGCGGTGCTGGCCAAGGGCCGCACGGTGATGGAGAACTGCGCCCGCGAGCCCGAGGTCGAGGAGCTGGCCAAGGTGCTCAACAAGATGGGCGCGCGCATCGAGGGCGCGGGCACCTCCATCATCACGATTCAAGGCGTGGACGCGCTCAAGCCGGTGGAGCACGCCATCCTCCCCGACCGCATCGAGGCCGGCACCCTGCTGGTGGCGGCGGCCATCTCCGGTGGCGACGTGCTGGTGAAGCACGTGGTGCCCGAGCACATGGACGCCATGGTGGAGAAGCTGCGCGAGGCCGGCTGCACCATCACCGCCGAGAATGGCGGCCTGCGCTGCAAGGCGCCGGACCGGCTGACCGCGGTGAACATCACCACCACGGAGCACCCCGGCTTCCCCACGGACATGCAGGCACAGCTGATGGCCCTGATGTCCGTCAGTCAGGGCACGTCCGTCATCAGCGAAAACATCTTCGAGAACCGCTTCATGCACGTGCCAGAGCTGCACCGCCTGGGCGCGGACATCACCATCCAGGGGCACACCGCGGTGGTGAAGGGCGTGAAGGGCCTGAGCGGCGCGCCCGTCATGGCAACGGACTTGAGGGCGAGTGCGTCACTCATCCTCGCGGGACTGCGGGCGGAGGGCCGCACCGACGTCAGCCGCGTCTACCACCTGGACCGGGGCTACGAGCGCCTGGAGCGCAAGCTGCGCGGGTTGGGCGCGGACATCCGCCGCGAGAAGGCGTAGGGCCGAGGGGCTGGGGGGCGACGGGACGGCGCGTTGCCAACAGAAGGCGCAAGGCGGGTTGCATCCGAAATTTCGCGCGACCTATCATTCTCCAATCGACTGGGGAGAACACCACTCCCCCCCAACAGGAGAATGAACCGCCCCATGGATTGCCCCAGCTGCAACGTCGAGATGTCCGATCTCGAGGGGGATGATCAGACGTTGCGAAAGTGTGGAGATTGCGGCGGCCTCTGGATTGACGTCGCGGACCTCAACCGGGTCCTGCTCCACAACAACCTCCCCGGGCTGGAGAGCCAGGGCGGCAAGGTGGATGCGGAGGCACTGACCGGTCAGTGCCCCGAATGCCAGGTCGACCTCGTCCGAGTGGACGGCGGCGACCGCCAGCACCCGCTCCATTACGACACCTGCGAGTCCTGCGGCGGCATCTTCCTGGAATCCGAGTTCCAGGACGCCACCGACGTGAAGATCGCGGTCGAGGAAATCATCGAGTTCTTCCGCCACTTCGGCGCGAAGCGGAAGATGGCCGCCCTCTAGGCGGACTGCCGCCCCCTCGGGAAGGCGGGCGGCAGCCAGCCCGCTTCCTCACCGCTGGCTGCGGAATTCCTGGCCCCACGCCTCGGCGACGGGCCCGTCGAACGTCAGCGACGCATCCTCCGGGCGCGTTCCTTCCGCATCCCCTTGCGGGAAGCGCACCGTCACGCGTCCGTGCGAAGGGACGTCCAGGGACAGCTTGTCGCCGGACAGCGTGTAGGCGCCGCTCACCGTGGTGGACACCTCGCCCTCCAGCGGCTCCTCGGTGAGGCTGTAGGTGCCGTCCAGGTAGAAGGACAGGAAGCGGTGCGGCGCGCCCTTCAGGCCACCGAACCAGGTCCCCAACAGCGGCGCCAACCGCGCGTTGTAGCGCAGCTTGGGCGCCAGCCAGGTGCCGTTGAGGGCCTTCCCGCCCGAGTAGAAGACGATGTCGGTGACGCAGACCGGCGCGTCGTCCTTGGCCCCCGGGAAGAGGTCCGACACCTCCAGCGTGAAGCGGGCCCCGCGCAGCGCGGGCTTGAGGGGCACGGCCTGGAGCCCGCGCTTGTCCTCCACGCTGACGCTGCGTGCCTCCTTGATGCCCGTGAGAGTGAGCTTCTTCGCCCGGGCGCGCGCCTTGAATGCGGCCCGGTCCGTGCCGTCTCCCGTGTACACGCGGACCTCGTCCACGGTGACGATGTCCTTGAAACCGAAGGTGAAGGACGCGGGCGTGTCCCCGCTGACGCACCAGGCGGTGGTGTCCCGGCCGTCGAGCACGTTGAGGGGGCCGTAGCGCGCCGGCTGGCTGGAGCGCTCCAGCCAGTCGGAGGCCTGGACGTAGCCAGGGGGGACATTGGATGCGGCGGAGGCCGCCGTGGCGGACAGGAGGGAGGCGAGGAGCAGGCGTCGCATGTCCCCGCATCTTTGATCGCCTCGCGAGCGGGGCTCCAGTCTCCACACGCACGGAGCGGCCGGGTGGGTGCGGATGAAAGCGCCCGCGCGGATGTTGGGGTGCTTGACACTCCCTCCCCGCCGGGAAGGATGGCGTCCTGTGCTGGAGGAGACCGTGATGAGACGCTGGGGGTGGGCCTGTGTGCTGGGGCTGATGCTGGCCGGCTGCAAGGAAGACAAGGCGCCGGAAACGCCGGACGCGGGGCCGGTGGAAACGGGGCCGGCCGCCCTCACGGAGAAGGAGCCCAACGACAGGCCCGAGCAGGCCCTGGACATCACCCGCAACAGCACGGTGAGCGCGGAGCTGACCGCGCAGCCGAACAAGGCGGACGAGGACTGGTACCGGCTGGCGCCCGGCGCGCCGCGCATCGCGGAGGTCTCCGTGTCCGGCCTGCCCGGCGGGGACATCACCCTGGAGGTGTATGACCGCGACCGCAACCGCCTGGTCGGCGTCAACAGCGAGGGCGAGGGCAAGCCGGAGCGCTTCCCCAACCTCTCCGTGGAGGACGAGCGCTTCATCCGCGTGGTGCCCACGCGCAAGGGTGTGGGCGGGGCGTACACGCTCGAGGTCCGCATGCGCGCGCCCGAAGATGGCGAGGAGCGCGAGCCCAACGACCGCGCCGTGGACGCGGTGAACCTGCCCCTGGGCCAGACGGTGACGGCCTTCCTGGGACACGCTGGCGACGAGGACTGGTACCGCATCGAGCTACCGGACCCAACGCAGCCCTCGAACGCGGGGGACGCCGCGCCGAGCCAGGGTGGGACGCCGGAGACCCCCTCGCCCTTCGGCGATTCGCCCTCGCAGGGCACGCCGCCCCAGGGGGCTGGCGCCGCGCCGCAGGGGATGGGAGGCCCGCAGCCCGGGACGGGTGGCACGGCCTTTCCCTCCGGGCAGGACACCGCGGAGGGCGGTGAGTTCGGCGCGCGGCAGGGGGCGGGAAGCCCCGACGCGCGGCAGGACCTGGGCGGCACCGGCTTCGACGCGGAGGAAGGCGCCGCGCCTCGAAACCCGGAGGGTGAGGGCACGACCGGTATCGCCGCGCAGCAGGCGAGGGGGACGGCTTCGGACGTAACGAGGCCCCGCCCTCCCCACCCAGGAAGGCACCTTCGCTGGGAGCGAGCCGCCGCCCGTGGGCAGCGACGCGGTGGCGCGGCCATCGCCCGCGCGCTGGACGCGGCACTCCGGCAGTGCCCCCCGAGCCGCCCTCGGTGGCGCTGAAAATCGAGCTGACGGGCGTGGACGGCGTGCGGCCGGAGCTGTCGGTGCTGTCCGCGGCGGAGGCGCCGCTCTTCACGCTGCGCGGCAAGGAGGGCGAGACGCTGTCGCTGCGCAACATCGGCGTGCGCGCCACGGACCGGGTCGTCTACGTGGTGGTGAAGACGAGCTGGGTGGGCACGGGCAAGGAGGCCCGCCGGACGTTCAACACCACCATGCCGTACACGCTCACCGTGTCGCAGGAGGAGGCCGGCGCCAGCGCGGAGCTGGAGCCGAACGACGAGCTCCACAAGGCCACGACGATTACGGCCGGGGGCTATCGCGAGGGCTTCCTGGCGCCCAAGGGGGACGTGGACCACTTCGTCCTGAAGACGGCCGAGCCGGTGCTGGCGAAGGTGGAGCTGACGGGCGTGGAGCGGCTGGACCTGGTGCTCTCCATGGTGGAGCCGCCGGAGGGCGAGTCTGGCAAGGAGACGGTGCCGCTGCGCGCCAATGACGGGGCCATCAAGGAGCCCGAGCGCCTCAACAACGTCGCCTGCAACGGCGCCTGCTACTTCCGCGTGGAGGGGGCGTCGCGCAAGGTGGACGGCAAGTGGGTGAAGGACTTCGAGAACGCCGAGCAGCCCTACCGCATCACCGTCACCACGGTTCCGGACAACGGGAGCGAGGAGCGCGAGCCCAACAACACCGCGGACCGGGCGCAGGACCTGACGCTGGGGCAGCCGGTGCGGGGCACGGTGTTTCCGGTGAAGGACACGGACTTCTTCCGGTTGGACCTGTCGGACCGGCCGGTGCGCACGCCCATCCGGGCCACGCTGCTGGGCATCCTGAAGGTCGACGTGGGGCTGTACCTGCACCGGGTGCAGGCGGACGGGAAGCTGTCGCTCGTGCAGACGGCTGACCGGGCCAAGGGCGACCAGCCGGAGAGCATCCGCTACAGCGCCGAGCCGGGCGTCTACCTCTTCGAGGTCCGGGACGCGCGCAACCGCGAGTCCAACTTCCAGGATTCCTACCAGCTCACCGTCGAGGAGTCGGAGTAGGCGCCTCACTTCCCGTTGACAAGCCACGGGGCGGCCCGTACTTTGCGCCCTGCTTCGCCTGCGGTGGTAGCTCAGTTGGTAGAGCACGAGCTTCCCAAGCTCGGGGTCGAGGGTTCGAATCCCTTCCGCCGCTCACTCATGAAGGCCGGTAGTCCTTGAGGAAACTCGGGACTCCCGGCCTTCGTCTTTTCGGGCCTCGGGGCAGACCGCGCTGGCCTGCTGGAAGTACGGAACGGCCTCGCAGGTGCTCCAGCATCGCGCGCCCCTTCCCGTCTTCATCGGCTCCTTCCTCGCCATTGCCTGGGGCGCCACCCTCGCCTGCTCTCCTGCTTTGAGGAGGCGCTGTCGAATCAGAGCCGCTGTGGGAGGGGCTCTTGAGATGGCAGGGCGTATCCGCAGCCATGGTGAGATTTTTCAGCGAGGCTGAGAGGGATTGCTGCACGCCTGTCTGCAGGGCGAGCTCGATATCAATTAAGGAATTGGCAATGGGAATACCATTTCAGCTGAAAGGGTATTCGCGCCCGCAACACCGCTACCGAATCATAAACACCGCCGGTCCTGACGGAAGCGAGACGCCCAGCATGGGGCGTGGGTCGCTGACGGGGCGCGGACCTGCGGTCTGGAAGCCAATGCGCCGCTGGGGGACCGCGGCGCGCCGGTCGGCATCGTCCGCCCGGTGAGTCGTGGTTTCTGGTGGTCTCACCTGAGGTATCAACTTGAATCCACACCACAGGACCTCATCCCGGGGGGGATGGCTGCACCTGCGCGAGCCTGCCCGTGTGCTCGCGCTGACTGCCCTTGCGCTCGCGACGCCCGCGCTAGCCGCCGAGGGATTCACCTCCGTCACCGCCAGTGGAGATGACGGCAACGTCCCCGCCAACGCCATCGACGGCGACCCCACCACGCGCTGGTCCAGCGACGGCGTGGGAGAATGGCTCACCGGCGACCTCGGCGCGGTGAAATCGCTCAGCGCCGTGGACATCTCGTGGCACCGTGGCGACGAGCGCGTCAATCGCTTCGTCATCTCCACCTCCACGGACGGCACGAACTTCACGCAGGTGCACTCCGGTAGCTCGTCCGGTAACACCGCGGCGCCGGAGCGTTACTCGTTCTCCGCGGTGAACGCACGCTACGTGCGCATCACCGTGAACGGCAGCACGATGAACACCTGGGCCAGCATCGCGGAGCTGGCGGCCGTCACCGACGGCTCGACCCCGCCCGGCGTCCCTCCCGAGCGCTTCACCTCCGTCGCCGCCAGCGGAGATGACGGCAACGTCCCCGCCAACGCCATCGACGGCGACCCCGCCACGCGCTGGTCCAGCGACGGCGTGGGGCAATGGATTACCGGCGACCTGGGCACCGTGGCGCAGCTCGGCGCCGTGGACATCGGCTGGCACCGTGGCGACGAGCGCGTCAACAACTTCGTCATCTCCACCTCCACGGACGGCACGACCTTCACGCAGGTGCATTCCGGCAAGTCCTCCGGTAACACCGCCGCGCTGGAGCGCTACTCGTTCTCCCCGGTGAGCGCGCGCTACGTGCGCATCACCGTGAACGGCAGCTCGATGAACACCTGGGCCAGCATCGCGGAGATGCAGCCCGGCACCGGCTCGGCCCCGCCCACCAACCCGCCCACCGACCCGCCTGGCGAGCAGGGCCAGGACAAGTTCGGCGTGACGATGATCTATCCGACCAAGTCGGGCGGCGAGCAGTGGTTCCTGGCGGACAACGCCACGTCCGACAAGCGCTTCGACCCGCAGAACACCATCACGCGCAACTCGGACGGCTCCTGGAAGATGAGGAACAGCAAGGTGCGCATGTCCGTGTTCACCTCCACGGGCTACAGCGCGTCCAAGATTCCTACGTACGACCGCGACGTGCTGGCCAGCCGTGGCTACATGCAGGCGGCGAACGACTGGCGGAACATCGAGATGACCGGCTTCATCAAGGTCAACTCCGTGTCCGACGTGTCGGACAACTT
>JBKGHI010000229.1:0-14626 GCA_046520405.1 Myxococcus sp. 1LA | reverse complement strand
GGAGGCAGGCGCACGTCGCGCCGTCCGCACCGGCTGCGCGCCCGTCCGCACCGGCTGCGCGCCCGTCCGCAGCGGCCCGAGGAGGCGGCGCGGAGGGCTTCGTCTCCTCCACCTGCCGCATCCTCCAGCGCTCGGGCAGCTTGTCGCCCAACTCCGAGATGCGTGTGACAGCGCGCGCGGAGAGTCCCCCTTCGGCCAACTCCTGAATCCGGAAGGCCAGGCGCTTCTTCAGGTAGTCCCGGTTCCGGCTGCGCGTGGGCTCGCCGTACAGCTCCAGGTACTTCGCCGCCAAATCGGGCACGGACATGCTGGCCAGAGCGGCCAGTTGCTGTGGCACGTCCGCCAACTGCGTGCGCGCGGCACGTGCAGTCCCCTTCTTCGCCATGGTGGTTTCTCCTTCGTCCGGGGCGGCACGCCCTCGGGCGAAAGCCATGGACGCTCTGTCCCCAGAAGAAGACAAGTCGAGAGTCTGCGGCTCAGCCATGCGCGCCCTCCTCCGCGCTCCACGCGGGCGCCTGTCGTTGCGGCTGCGCATGTCGACGCAGCCACAACTCCCAGAGGGCCTCGGACAGCACGTCGACTGCATCCTCGCGGCGTTGCCGCACGGGGATTGGCCGCTCAGCCACCGCGACGCCATCCTCAACCTGCTTTGACATTCTCGGGTCCATCACCATGACAAGAGCCACCTGCAAGCATTGGGGGGCACGCCCACACGTCTTCACGCCCCACGGCTGCCAGCCGTAAGGCGTCCGCCTCCTGGCCCGGCTATCCGCTGGCATCCTCCGCCGTGTGGTCGCCATTGCGCGCACGCCAGTCGTGCGAATGGGGAAAGTCCTCAGCCGACACGAGGCGCGTGCGAGACAAATCCAACACCACGGCGCGGCGACGGTTCATCCTCCCGTCGAAGCAGATGCGCTCATTCAGGGCGGCGACGTAGCCGCTCTCGCGGTGGTTCTCCTGCAGCAGGCGTCGCAGCGCCTTCGTGTCCACCACCTCGCCCTCGTAATCGATGCGCTTGCAGTGGGCGCGGAAGGCGTCATACGCACTCTCCAGATGCAGGCAGAGGCGCTCGCCCTCGAAGACGTAATGCACCCGGTGCCGCAGCTCCCCTTGAATGGCCATGACGCCCAGCATCTCGAGGAAGGCGTCGAGGGCGTTCTTCACCCCAGCCTCTGTTTCGAGGAGGTCCGCCAGCACGGCATCGACTGCTTCGCGGGCGCCCAAATCTACGGGCAACGGGTAGCCGCACTCCCGCGCGAATTCCTCGAAGAGGTGAATGCCCAGCAGCATGGCCACCACGTTGTCGACGACGCGCGGAGGCACCTCCCGTCCCTTCAGGAAGACATCCGCCACCGTGCGGGCCACCTGGAAGTCCGCGTCGAAACTCCGCCCCAGGCAGAATTGAATGTAGCGAGGAGCGAGAAGGGCCAGGTTGACGCCCTTCAGCTTGCGGAAGGCCGCCCGGCAGTCGCGTCGCTTCAGCGTCGCCTTCTCCGGGTTGACGGTGAGAAGGCGCTCGAGGAGAGCGGCCTCCGTGGGACGTGTCTCACCGGCCACGCACAGAGGCGCGTGCAGGCGGTAGCTCACCACCGACAAGTCCGAGCGGCCCCGCTCCTCCGTCTCCCCGCGGTAGAGGCGCCGCATGTAGCGGTGCAGCATTTGGAGTCGGTGGAGCGGCATGTCGTAGGGCTTGTACTCGTCCGCCACCACCGGCACGGAGCGCGTGGCGGACAGCAGCTTCACCAGGGCGAACTCCGTCTCCGTCACGCTGTACGCGTCCGAGGACGGCACGCCGAAGAGGGGCCAGAAGACGTCCGTGCACATGCTCGACTTGCCGCTGCCCTGCGTCCCGTGGATGAAGAGGAGCGGGAAGGAGCCCACCTTCTCCATGAGGCGCGGCTTCATCGGCGTCGCGAAGAACCACCCCAGCATGGGCAGCACCACCTGCGGCGTGTTGAGCTGCGGCAGGTACTCGAAGACGGTACGCGCCACGTCGTGAAAGGTGTCGTCGTCCGTGGCCTCGTAGCGGATGCGCGCCTCCAGCGAGGTGCCATTCGGCAGGTACGCCACGGGGGAGGCCGAGAGGAAACCCTCCCGCCCAATGGTGCATCCGGGCGCCACCCAGACGTGGTGCTCTCCCCGCTTGAAGTCGCCCAGCGTGGTGGTGCCCGGAAGGCGGGGCACCGCCCGCCGCGCCACCGCGCGCAGCAGCCCCTGCACGTTGTTGTCGCTGCCCGTCCACTGCGTGTGGACGGACGGCAGGTGGTTCAGCAGCTCCTTGCGCGAATGGAAGGCTCGGCGCGGCAGCCGGGCTCCTTCCATGCTGGTGCCCTTGTCCGTGCGGACGTCCCCAAGGAACACCTCCCCCTCCTCGGTTTCCACGAGGGCCCGCGGCGTGAAGGTGAAGGAGGAAATGGCCTTCGCCTCGCCCCGCTGCGTCACCGTGTAGTAGCAGTAGGCGTCCTCGTACACCTCGCCATCGATGGTGTCGTCGCCGCTGCTGCCCTTCCCTCCTCCCTTGGAGTCCGCACCCTCCGCGCCCTCTCCTGTGGCCTGGGCACGCACGGCGCGGGCCATGGACAACCGAAGCTTCTGCGTGGCCAAGCCGGTGCGCACTTCCAGCAGCGCCAGGTACTTCTCCTGCGCGGACGGCGGACGGTGAGCAATCGCCTCCAGGATGGGCTTGAGGCGGTACTCCACGTCCTGGGCCGGCACCGTGGCCAGGCGCTCCACAGCGGCCTCGATGTCGAAGACGACGTCATAGAGCTCGCAGCACACGTCCGGCTCGCGGTTGACGCGGCAGTAGCCCATGCCCTGGAGGGAGTGGCAGGGCGGCGCCACTGCGCCATCCTCGCGGGCGGTGGCCATCACCTTCTCGTAGGCCTTGCGGATGTAGCCGACGCCGTCCCGGCCCTTCAGCTTCCCGAGGCCACGGCGGTCGTACTCGAGGACCAACTCGGTGATTTCGTCGAGGCCGAGCTGCTTGTGCGCGAAGAAGCGCACCATGTTGAAGATGGCGACGCTCCGGTCCTCCGCCCCCTGCTCCCACAGGCGCTGCACCGGGCCGCACATCTCCACCGGATGCGCCCAGTCGTACTCCCCCGTCTCCATCCGGCGGGCCTTCACCGTCCCCTGCGGCGCCGAGGAAGAGGGCGCCAGCGGCAGCGCCACCTGGGCTGGACGCGCCTGGTTCGGCTCCAGCGGGGGCCTCGGCGCGTTCAACAGGCGCTCCAGGAGGCCTGCGTCTTCGACGCGCTCGAAGTCGGCGAGCGCCCGAGCTGCTCGGTGAGGCCGCTCCGCCGTCCCCGCCCCCTTCCGGGCGACGGTGCCCACCACCTTGATGATGCGGGCCACGTCGTGGATGGAGTCCACCCGCACGCGCTCGGAGGCGAAGCGGGCACGGAACTCGGCCTCAAAGGCCTTCAGTCCCGCCTGCACGCGCTCGTGGCTCTCTCCCCCCAGGGACTGCGGCGGCAGGGCGAACCAGAGCTGCGCCCCGTTGCCGCTCATCATCAGCCGCGGGCGGACGAGGCCCTGCGCTTCACACCAGGCCGCGGCGGCTTCCGCCACCTGGAGCGTCAGCGAGAACTCGTCCTCGGTGCTGGCCGTGTCCTTGGGGCGCACGGGGTCCAGGTCCACCACCGTGGCCGTCACCACCTCGATGTCCTTGCTGCCCGCCCCAGTCCTCAACGGGCGGAGGGCGTTGGGGGCCAGCTCGAGCAGGCGCCGAGGACGAGGCTGAATGCCCACGTACACGTTGCCGCCGGCATTGGCCGCCACGCAGGCTGCGACGAAGGCCTCCTCGTCGTCGAAGAAGCCCAGGCCGAGAAGGCCTCCGCCGCCCGGGCGGATGACACGGACTTCGCTCACGCCGTGTGGCGCGTGCGCCAGCCACCGCCACGTGGCGCGGATGGCGTCGGGGTTGGGAGTGCTCGGAGTGGTGTCAGAAGGTGTCGTCATCGAAGGTGCTCACTCCCTGCATCGGTTCAACGTGCGTTGGCTGCGATGGCCACTCCCAGCACCGTGGCGTACTGCTGGCGGCGCTCCGCGTGGTGGCGCCGGAGCAGCGGCACCTTCCCGTCGACGAAGTCGATGAGGACGGCGCTCTTCTTCTCCGGGTGGGGACGCATGAGGCGTCCGAGGCGCTGGACGGTGCGTCCACGCGCGCGGCCGGGGTACGCCAGGAAGACGCGCGAGAGGCGCGGCAAGTCGAGCCCCTCATCCGCCAGGCTGGTGGCCACCAGCACACGGACGCGCCCGGCGCGGGCCTGGTCCAGGAGGGCCTTGCGCGCTTCGCGCGGCACCTCGCTCGTCAACGCGGAGGCCGATAGGCCGGCGGCCGAGAGCCGATGCGCCAGCAGATCGCAGTGGTCCACCCGGCCGGTGAGAACGAGGCACAGGTGGCCTGCCCACGCTTCGCGGGCCACGGCGCCGAGGACGAGGTCATTGCGCGCCTTGTCCTCCGCCAGCGCCTCCAGCATGGGCGCGTAGTCCGCGGCGCGGAAGTAGGGGTAGTCGAAGGCCGTCTCCACGGCGCGCACCTCGGGCACCACCAGCACGCCGCGCGCTACGAGGTCCTCGTGCTTCACGACGGCAAGGGGCGCGCCCAGGTACAGGCGCAAGAGCGGCGTCAGCCCGTCCTCCCGCTCGGGCGTCGCCGTCAGGCCCAGCCGGTAGCGCGCCGGACAGCGGTCGACGAGCCGGTGGAAGGCGCTGGCGGCAATGTGGTGAGCCTCGTCGAGGACGAGCAGTCCGAAGCCATGGAGGAAGGCGTCGAGCTTCGCCTCGTCCCAACGCGCGAGGGACTGGACGACAGCCACGGTGACGGGCCGCACCTCCTCCTCCCCCGCCCCCACGAGGCCCGCCTCCAGGCCCAGGCGCTCGCGCACGTGCTCTCGCCACTGCTCCGCCAAATCCAAGGTGTGGACGAGGATGAGTGTCGGCGTGCGGAGCCTTGCGATGGCGCCGACGGCGAGGACGCTCTTTCCCGCGCCGCATGGCAGCACCGCCATCCCCTGGGTGGCCTTCGCCAGGCGCTCCACGGCCTCGGCCTGATAGTCGCGCAGAGGCACCACCGGCAGCTTCGCCAGGCGCTTGGGCGGCAGCACCCGCGCGTCCTCGAAGGAGAGCGTCAGGCGGGCCTCGTCCGCGGCCCGGCGCAGCAGGTGAATGGCCCCGCGCGGCAGCACCAGCTCCCGCTCCTGCTGGCGGAAGAAGTACAGCGTCTGGGGCTCCGCCCCCGGGCGCTTGCGCAGCCGCACCAGCTTCAAGAAGGCAGGGTTCGGGAGAGAGAGGGCCCGGCAGAGGCTCTCCAGCATCTTGGGCGGCACGTCACCCGCCGCGAGCCGCAGCCCAGCATCTACCCGCACGCGAAGCGTCCGCATGCCTGTGGCCGTGTTCGCGTCGCGCGCAGGCGCGGACGGCGCGGCTCCCACGCTGGAGTCCTGGGTGCGAGAGACAACACGTCCCCCGTCCCCGTGCATTTCGGAGAAGTCTTCGACCATTCCTGTTGTCCTCAGAGAAGCGCGTCGGGGGCTCTCAACGGGCCCCCTTCGCGAAGGGCTACGGCAACCAACTTCAGCGGGGCACGCTCACGGCCCGAAGGGGTCCACGTCCGCGACGCTCTCCGCGGAGTACTCGGCCACGAGGGAGTCAACGAAGGCGCGCGCCAGCTCCCCCTTCGAAGCCGGCAAGTCGCGGATGCGCTGCACGGCGAACTTCTGGAGAAACCTGTCCACCGCTTCGCGCGGCAGTGCCTTCAGTGCGGTGGCCATGGCCTGCGCGAGCTTCACGTCGACAGGCTCGCTCGCCTTCGCACTGGAAGTGGCTGCGGGCGCTGCGCCACCGCCCCCATTCCCCGCGTCCTCGGCGGCATGCAGCTTCTGGATGTCGTGCAGGCGCAACGCCTGGAAGGCCTGCTGCTCCTCCGGGGAGAGCTGGCACTCCGGGAGGATGGAGTACGTCGTCTTCGGGTCGTTGGCGACGCCGTGACGCTTCACCTCGAAGGCCCACTTCTCCAGCCCGTACTTCGCCCGGACCTCCATGAGCGTGTCGAAGAAGGCGGTGGGCCGCTCGAGCACCTTCACCTCACGACTGTTGTAGAGGGCCAGGTTGTAGGTGATGCGCAATGAGGGCTTGTGCCCTTGGGCCCTCAGCTTCTCGTCGAAGCCGACGCACCGGCCGCCGATGAAGCACACCTCTCGCGGGTACGGATCGCCGAGAAAGACGACGACAGCGGTGTCCCCATCGTTCGCCAGCTTCAGCCAGGCGCTGCCCTGCTGCTCGTGCTGCTTGGCCATTGCGGCCGTCTGCTCCCACATGTTCGCCATGTGCTTCACTCCTCCTTCTGGCAGTGCGTGGTGGAGGCGGGTCGCTCGCGCCGGTACACCGAGAACAACTCGGTGCCGTCCACGGTGCAGCCCGCCGGCTCGACGTTGAAGTCCGCCGCGCTGTCGACGACGTGCTCGAGCTCCCAGCGGCGGAAGAGGCCCGGCATGCGGACGTAGTCGTTCGCCTCGGCGCACTCGCAGCAGAGGCACGCGCTGCGCCCCTCCGCCTCCGGCCTCGAGTCGCCCCGGCTCACCACCCGGAGGCGGTGTCCATCGATGCGAGCGAAGAAACGCACGTATGATTCATCGTGCTCGAAGTTGTTTCGCGCGGCTGTCTTCATTCAGTCCTTCCTGATTGCAGGCAATACAGGGGCGTTGCCGTCCGCTGGGGGCGGACAGGGTGTGTCGAAGCAGGATTGGATTGGGGCGCGGGTGGCCCCGTTACTCCCCCAAAGTCAGGCGGCGCGCGAAGGGGACATACGATTCGCGCATCCCGTCAGCCGCCCCCTCCCGGTGCCCTCTCGGTTGTTTCAGAATCCACAAACTCTAAAAAGCACCCCCACCCGCCGTTTCGGGACAAGAAATCTTTTTCGGGGATTTTATTCTTCATTTTCCGCAGGCGAGCCAGGGCCCGCCGGACGCGCTTGCGCGCCGTTTCGGGCGACAATCCAAGGCTCGCTGCCACCTCGACAGCGTCCTCTTCGCGAAGGACGAGGGACACCACCAGGTCAGTGTCCTCTCCCGTCAGCGGGAGGAGCCATGCGCGCAGCTCCTCCACTTCGGCGTTGAAGGAGCGGGCTCGCGAGACGAAGGGAGTGAGCCACGGCACCGAGGGCGCCCAGCCATCCACGTCTGCCAGCGACTCAAGGCGCGCGCGACGGCGTTGCTCCACCAGCTCCTTGTGCCACGCCTTGAGGACGTCGCGCTCCGTCCCGCGCACGAGTGTCCCCGCCACGCGATGGACGCCTGACAAATTGACGCGTGCCACGAGGGCCATGAAGGACGCGGCCACCGAGGACACCACCTCCGCGGGCGGTTGCTCCGTTCGCCTGAGACATCGGCGATACACGCTGTCCAACCCGGGCCACAGGCTCAGCCACAACAGGGCCACGAAGAAGCTGGCAGCGGCCCCCGTCTGAACCAGGACAACGAGTCCCGCGAGTAAGCCATCCTTGACGTGAGAGTCGCCTTCTCGCGCCGTGAGAAATGAAACAAGAGCCTCTGGCTCCTCGAAGTCGGAGAGCGCCTCCCAGTTGCTCCGCACCAGGCGGTAGGCGCGCCTCGCCTCGGCCGTCTGGAGGGCCCCGCCCAGCTCCCGATGGAGAGCATCCCAGCTACGACTCACAGGTGCATGCCGTCCCGGCCCTGCGCTCGGCGCGCGGGAGGTGCCGGGGGAGAGGGGAGACAAGGCCGAGCCCCGTTGAGGAAATGCCGCCAGCGCCTCCGAGGCGGCCCCGTCTTCGGTGGGAGCCTCGTGGCTGCGGCGCGTCAGTCGTCGGAAGAGGAGGGCGTTACGCGCGCCCGAGCCACCCAGAGACACCGCTACGGTAACGGGCGAGCCCCTTCCGCCTGGGGGCACGGCAACGGAAGCGGGGCGCGCCCAAAGAAGTCGGGACGGTGCTCCCACAGCACAGCCCACACCCATGCTGAACGGCGCGCGGGCTCGTCGGCGCCACCAGCGGGAGCGCTCCACTCGCAACAGTTCTGCATACCTTGCTGAGTCTGGAATTCACGCTGCCCCACACAGCCAAGGACGGGACCCCGGCTCAAACTTGCCTCCACGCAATACGCACGACACTGGCAACCTGGGCGTGACCACGGCGTGACGGCGCGAAGAAAACGCGTCTCCGAGCCTCCCATACCGCCAGCGCCCCTCCGCGCTTCATGGCGATACTTGTTTTTCATGTCTCAAACCCCCTCCAACCCCCCAATACCCAGACAGTCACGCATTCATTGCCGATATCGCCGCACTCGATTTTTCCAGCATGGATATCCGAGGCAGCCGAGGTGACGCTGGGGACACGGTCGCGCCCGACCTGCGACATTCATGCCTGCGAGTCCCTTCTAGGGATCCATCGATGCGGGAGAAGCTGGGCCGTCCACGCATTCGGACGTGCGCGCAGTGAAACATTTTCTCTCTCTGCATCACCGCTCTCTTCCCCCGGACTGCACCCCACAGCAGCCCTGTCGTCCTGCGCGCCTCAGAAAACCGACAAGCGACGGCCCTGGAAGGGCGCAAATGACGCCGAAGGCGTCAACTTCAGCGTGGGACGCTTCCCGCTCCCCATCACGCGCGTGGAGGCTGTTTCCGGCCGTTCTGCGGCCATTCACAGGCCAGGGCGTGGATGAGCATCCAAGCCACGAGACCGCTTCGCGCGCATTTTCACAACCAGCCACACCAGTCTTTACTTCACGAGTGGGTGTGGACAGCGTGGACAGGTGTGGACAGCACTCTGTCCACACTTAACTCTATGATTTCTTTAACGAAATACTCACTGTGGACAGTGTGGACAGCTTTTATGGGGAGAGACACGTATGCGTGCGCGCGCACTTGTACATGGTCCTTCGCGTGCGCGCGCACATGACGTAGGGGTACTCTTCAAAAGCTGTCCACACTGTCCACACCTACCTATCCCCTCGCAATCAGTCACAAAACCTGTGGACAGCAACCTGTCCACGGGCCGTCCACGAGCTGTCCACAGGGCGCGAGGTGGTGCAGGACGTTGATGTGGCCGCCCCCGCATTCCCAAGCAGATGCACTGACTTTCACTTCACGAGTGGGTGTGGACAGCGTGGACAGGTGTGGACAGCACTCTGTCCACACTTAACTCTATGATTTCTTTAACGAAATACTCACTGTGGACAGTGTGGACAGCTTTTATGGGGAGAGACACGTATGCGTGCGCGCGCACTTGTACATGGTCCTTCGCGTGCGCGCGCACATGACGTAGGGGTACTCTTCAAAAGCTGTCCACACTGTCCACACCTACCTATCCCCTCGCAATCACTCGCAAAACCTGTGGACAGCAACCTGTCCCAGGGCTGTCCCAGGGCTGTCCACAGGCGAGGGGATGTCCCCGATTCTTCGCCGGATGCCTTTGTGCTCTTTTCCCTCGGCGCCTCGCTCGTCTGGGAAAATCAAAAAAGAAATCAGGCAAAAAGATTTCTTGTCCCGAATCGAAGGGAGGGGGTGCTTTTAGAATGTATCGGCAGACACGCGCCGCCGACATCCGCGCATGGCCCTTACACACCTCCTCCAGCCCACCGCCGCACAGCAACGTCCGCCTGGCGTGACGTGCGAAGCGTATGTCCGCGGCGAGGGCAAGCACTGCCTGCACTACCGGACTGGCGGAGGCTGCACCCTGCCCGACGTGGGCGGCACCTGCACCGAGTGGCTGAAGGTGAATGGGCAGGCCACCACCCGTCGTGACGTGGCCGCGCCGCATGTCCACGTTCCTCCGGCGAAGTCCGCCCCGGCTGCGGTGGATCTCTTCGGTCATCCGCTGACCGAGGCTGGCTCGAAGAAGAACGCCCCCGCACCCGCCTCCAAGCCCGCGCCACCAGCTCCGTCTCCCAATGTGAAGGAGCTGGACGCGGAGTCCCCGCTCTCCGCCCTACGCGGCCTCACCGACGAGGACATCGCCAGCTTCAAGGCCCTCGGTGCCGAGGTGTGCTTCGCCTCCGAAACCTACGGCGAGGTGTGGCTCGTCCCGGCCTACACCGGCCAGGCCCGGAAGGAGCTCACCCCGGAGCACGCCGCCACCCTGGTGCGCGTCCTGTCTGCCTTCCCGGGCTCTCGCGTCATGTCCTTTGAGAAACGGCAAGCCTCCGCGGATGAGGTGTCGCAATGAGGGTGCCCCGCGCCTGTGAAACACACGCAGGTGGCCGCGCCGCCTGTCCCCTTCGACTTGATGTGTCTCTCGAAAAGAGCGTGATGACTGACTCGCGACACGCCACTGCACCGGCCCGGAGGCCCACGTCATGAGCGCCCTGCGAAACGAGCATTTGTCATACAGCCGGCTGAGCCGCTTCGAGGCCTGCCCGCTTTCCTACCGGCTCCACTACCTCGACAAGCACACGTCGGAGCCCGGCGTCCCACTGAGCTTCGGAAAGGCATTGCACGCCGTCCTCGAGCGACTCCTCCAGGACGTCATCGACACCGAGTACGCGGGCCCGCTCTCCGAGGAGCGCGCCCTCCAGCTCTACCGTGAAGAGTGGGCCACCTCGGGCCTCTCCGGCCTGGATCTCTTCCAGCAGGGCCTCGGCATCCTCCAGGACTTCGTCCGCCAGCAGGGCCGCGTGGACTCCCGCGACATCCTCGCCGTGGAGAAGGAGTTCCGCCTGCCGGTGGGCCCCTTCACCGTCCTGGGCTTCATCGACCGCGTCGACTGGGTGGACGACGAGACGGTCCACGTCATGGACTACAAGTCCAACCACCAGCTCTTCACCCGCGAGGAGCTGGACTCCAGCCTCCAGCTCAGCCTCTACGCCCTCGCCGCGCGCCGCATGTGGCCCTGGGCCAAGAAGGTGCGCCTCTCCATGTGGATGCTGCGCCACGGCGTGCGGCAGGAGACGACACGCACCGAGGAGCAGTTGGACGCCGCCCTCGTCTACGTCGAGACGCTGGGCCAGCAGATGGAGAAGGCGGAGTCCTTCCCCGCCCGCCTCAACCCCAACTGCGTGTACTGCGACCACCGGAGCAACTGCCCCGCCTACGCCAAGGCGCTGGAGGGACAGCGTGACGTCGTCTGCGAGGACACGGCCGACCTGGAGTCCGTCGCCCGCGAGCGCCAGGAAGTCGCCCACCTCGCGAAGATTCTCAACGCGCGCAAGGCGGAGCTGGAGGGCGTCCTCCGGGCCCACCTCGCCGAACAGGACGAACTCGTCCTCGCCGGCACGCGCTACCGCATGTTCAACACCACCAGCCTCGACTACCCGCTGGAGCCCACCGTCGCGGTGCTGGCCCGGGCCACCGGCCTCTCCCGTGAGGAGCTGATGCAGCGCCTCGCCAGCGTCGAGAAGAAGGCCCTCGATGCGCTACTGAAGGACGCGGGCAAGCGCCTGGGCACCGCGCGCGTCGCGCTGCTGAAGGCCGAGCTGGACTCCCTCGCCGCCAAACACCACTCGCCCCGCTTCTGGGCCAAGGAGGTCGCATAGATGCTGTCCGCTCACCCTGCTTCCGACACCACCCCTGCCTCTGCCCTCCACCCGCCGCTCTTCCCCAGCCTCCCACCGCACCTGCGGACGATCTCCTTCATCGATTTGGAGACGACGGGGTTGGACTCCTCCCGGCACGAAGTGCTGGAGGTGGCCATCCTCCGCGTCGACGCCCGAAGCCTCAAGGTGCTGGCGGAGTACGAGGCGCGCGTGCTGCCCACCCGGCTGGCGGACGCCCAGCCCGAAGCCCTGGCCGTGTGCGGCTACTCCGACGAGGAATGGCGGGACGCGCTGCCCCTGCCGGAAGTCTTGGCCACCGTGACGCCACTGCTGACGGGCACCCTCGTGGCCGGCCACGTCCCCAGCTTCGACTGGGGCTTCCTCGTCGAGGGCTACCGCCGCAACGGGCAGCCCTTGCCCTCTGTCGACTACCACCGCCTCGATACCGCCAGCCTCGCGTGGCCGCTGCTGGCCACCGGCGAGGTGGAGTCCCTCTCCCTCAACGCCCTGGCCAAGCGCTTCGGCCTCCACCGGCCCTCCCCCCACCGCGCCATGGCGGACGCCCGCTGCGCGCTGGAGCTGGCTCGCTGCCTCGCGGTGCGCATGGCCCGGGGTGGCCACATGGAGCGACTGCTGGAAGAGTCGGGAGGTGTCTCGTGAGCGGCGCCTCCTCCCGTCGCAAGGGCGCGGATTTCGAGAGAGCCCTCGTCCACCGCTTCCGCGACGCCATGCCCGAGGCCGTCATCCGCCGCGGACTCCAATACCGCACCGGTCAGGAGGTGTCCGACGTCGAGGTGCCGTGCTTCTGGCTGGAGGCCAAGGCCCACCAGCGGACCAACGTCCGCGAGGCCATGCGACAGGCGGTGGAGACGTGCCCACCGGGCCGCTGGCCGCTGGCCGTGTGCAAGGACGACGGGCAGCCGCCCCTCGTCACCATGCAGTTGGATGACTTCCTCGAGCTGGTGCGCGAGTGGTGGGAGGCCCGTCCTCGGTGAGTGACTTCTTCGGCCATCTCCTGGGCCTGCTGCGTGTGGAGGTGCTCTCCCCTCGGCACCACGCCGTCTTCGCGGCTGCGCGCACGCGGCGGCCCGCCTTCGCGCGCCACTCCACGCTCGAATCGGTGCTGGTCGCGTTGGCTGACGCGCGCGAGGAGACGTACCCGGAGCGGGAAGCCCTCACTCGGGCCCTGGTGGCCGAAATGCAGGCCTCCTCCAGCCCCGCGTGGACGGCGGGCCTCGCCGCCGCCTACGCCCCCATGTTGCGGCGCCTGCGCCGCCGCCTCCTCGGCAGCGCGGTGCCCCGGGAGGACCTGGACCAGCTCGTTCTCGCCACCTTCCTCTCCGTCGCGCGCGCCTTCCCTCTCTCCCGCTGGGGTGACTGGACAGCCGTCCGCCTGCGCCAGCAGACGGCGCGCGAGGTGTTCCGGCACCTCCGTAAGGAGCGCGCGGAACAGCACGAGACGTACACGCAGGCGCAGCTCGCCGAGTGGCTGCCGGACACCCGTCACGCCACGCCGGTGGAGAGCCCCAGGCGGCCCAGCGTCCGCCGCAGTTTCGTGAAGCGCGACGCCGTGCTGGTGCACTTGGCCCGGGGCACCCTGCCTCACAGCGACGTCGAGGTCCTCATGGCCACCGTCGTCCGGCGAGAGAAGCTGCGTGCCTACGCCAGCCGCCTCGTCGAGGGCGACACCACCGAGGTCGAGCGGGTGTACCAGCGCCTGAAGCGCCAGCGCACGCGGCTGATGCAGCGCCTGCGCACCCAGGCCGTGGACACCGCAGCGCAGCCCTCCAGTGGCTGCTGAGGGAAGGCATGGCCCAGAAGAAGCCCCTCAAGAAGCTGGGGCGCCCCACCAAGGCCGAAGGCCCCCGGCTGCCTCACGACGAGGTGGACCGGCTCCTCGTGGAGGGCGAAGAGGTGCCCACCACGCGGGGCCGTGTGAAGCGGCGCTTCCCCTCTCTCCGCGAGTTGGCCGAGCGCTTCGGCGTCGCCCACAGCGCCGTCGCCAAGTACGCCCAGCAGCACGACTGCCTCGGCCGCCGCAAGTGCCTCCTCGCGGGCCAGCAGCCGGCCGAGACGCACGCGCCGGACGAGACGCCTGCGCCGGACGAGATGGCCGCACTGGACGAAGCGCCTCCTCCTCCGAAGCGAAAGACGGGCCGCCCCCGCAAGTCCGAGGAGCCCGCGCTCCCGCGCCAGGAGCTGGACCGCGCCCTCGTCTTCGGCGACGTGAAGACGCTTCCCGACGGCTCCACCATGACGTCCTACGCCTCGTACCGCGAGTTGGCGGAGCGCTTCGGTGTCGCCACCTCGCTCGTCGCCAACTACGCGAAGGAGCACAACTGCCTGCGCCGCCGCGAGGAGGCCAAGACGCGCATCGCCACCAAGGCGGACCAGAAGCTGATTGAACTGCGCGCCAACGCCATCGCCGTCTCCAAGGACGACGCCCTGAAGATGATTGACGGCTACCTCCTCGGCTTCGAGGAGGCGCTGTCCGAGGGCCGCGTGCGCGTCGACAACCCCACCGATTTCAACACCATGGTGCGCTTGAAGGAGTTCGTCCAAGGCGGCGCCGACTCCCGCCAGGAGCTGCACGCCAGCTTCTCGCTGGAGGGCCTCCAGGCCCGACACGCCCAGGCCCTGCGAGCTGCGCGCGAGACGACGCCCGCCGTGCGCGGCGAGGTGGACGCGGAGGTGACGGCGAGTGACGACGAGGACCTCGACACGGCCTCCTCGGAAAGCCCCAAGGACGACGTCCTCGTGGATCCACCGACGGACGTCGCGCACCCCGCCGACCCCGCCTGAGAGTGCCCTCCGGTAAGTGAACGCGGGCACTTTCGCGTTCAGTTTCGCCGTTCACTTTCGCCGCGCCAGGCCTGGCCTGGTCACTTTCCCCGGGAGCTCCACCTGGCGCGCAGAAGCACACGCCTGGCGCCACAGCCTTCGTAGTTTCGCGAGGTTAGGGCGGACAGCCACCAGGTCCATGAGCGCCGCGGTACGAGTTTGGGCCTGAACTCGCGCCCGGAAGCACACTCCGTCCAGCGGGCCGGACGCCAGCGCGCCGTTCACTTCCCCGGCCCGGGACGCCCTGCTCCGCTGCGCCCCGCTGGCCGCCACGTGGCCCACCTGGCGCGAGCCCCCGG
>JBKGHI010000228.1:0-14717 GCA_046520405.1 Myxococcus sp. 1LA | reverse complement strand
ACCGCGGCCCAGTTGGAGCCGGGCCGCCTGCTCCCCACCATGGGGTCGGCGTCCTGTGCCTGGTGGGCTCGCGTCAGGGCCTGCCGCGTCTGCTCCAGCCGCGTGGCCAGGGTGGTTGCCTCCGCGGTGGCCTGGACGAGTTGTTCATGGAGCCGGGCCTCCAGCGTGGACAGCTCGCTCTCGGCGCGAGCCAGCTCCGCTTCACGGGAAGCAGCCGGGGGCATGCGGGCAGCAGGGGACGGCGAGCTCATTGGCTTAAGACTCCAGGGGCGCCCACTGTAGCGTCCCCCGGACGGCCCCACGAGCCCTACGCGCCGAGCCGGAAATGACCCGGGGCCCCGGCCGCCCCGCTGGCCCCAGGCAGGCAGGCGGCCATGCGCCGCCCGGCCCGCCTCAGTCCGCGCCCTTGATGCAGGCCACCGGCTTGAGGCGGTAGGCCACCCGGGCCAGGCCCGCCATCTCCACTGTCTCCAGGACGTCGTCCAGGTTCTTGTAGCAGGGCCCGGACTCGTCCAGCGGCGTCTGGCGGGTGTTGAGGAGGATGCCCGCCTCCGCCATGCGCTTGTCGGTGGCGTCCTGCTTCAGCACGCGCCGCGCCTCGCCGCGCGACAGGCGGCGGCCGGAGCCGTGGTTCACCGAATAGATGGACTTCTGCGCGCCTTCTTCCGCGAAGAGGATGGCGCTGCCCGTCTCCATGGAGCCCGGGATGAGGATGGGGTGTCCCGTCTTCTCCCAGGGCGTGCCCTTGAGGGCGGGGTGGCCGCCGGGGAACGCGCGCGTGGCGCCCTTTCGCGCGACGAACTTCCCCGCCTCCTTCTGGATGAGGTTGTGGGAGATTTCGTAATACACGCTGGCCGTGCCGCCGAAGACGTCCTCCAGCGCGGCGCACACCGCCTCGCCAATGATGAGCCGGTTGGCCACCGCGAAGTTGGCCGCCATGTTGTGGAGGTTCCAGTAGTCGCGGCCCAGCGGGCTCTCCGCGTCCAGCCAGACGTGGTCCTCGCTGCGGCTCTTGAGGCCCAGCTGCGCGGCGCCCTCCACGAAGAAGTGCTTGGCGATGTTCCACCCGAAGCCGCGGCTGCCGGTGTGCAGCATCACCCACACGCGTCCGTCCTGGTCCACCTGCATCTCGGTGAAGTGGTTGCCGCCGCCCAGGCTGCCCAACTGCTCCCGCTTGCCGAAGGCGCGCTCGGGGATGTCCACCCGGTCGTCCTCGACGGGGATGTAGTCGCGTTCGGTGACGGACGAACCGCGGCCCAGGGCCTTGGCCCCGTGGCGCACCACGTCCGCGAAGGTGCGGTCCGTCACCCGCCGCTGCTTCTGCACGCGGCTGGCGCCCACGCCCACGGCGATGCGCCGGGTGACTTCTTCAATCCAGCGGCGGCGCTTCGCGGCGTCGGCGACGTCCTCGGCGGTGAGCGTCGTCTGCAACTGCACCATGCCGCAGCCAATGTCGTAGCCGGCGGCGGTGGGCAGGAGGATGCCGTCCGTCTCCACCACGGTGCCAATGGGCACCCCGTAGCCCAGGTGACAGTCGGGCGTGACGGCCACCCGGGTGACCCCCGGGAAGGACGCCGCATTCACCACCTGGTCAAAGACGGAGTCCTCCAGTCCAGGTTGCTCGGGGCCCTCCCCCCAGAGCAACTTGTCGGACAGGAACAGGTCCGCATCGACCTTCATGCTCTTGGTTTTCGGAAGGACGAAGTGCCCCTCCGAGACCTTCTCCAGTCGCTGCTTCCAACTCATGACTCAAATCCCCCAGATGGGATGAACACGCGGCAGCGACGGGAGCGTCCAGGGAAGCTGACGCCAGGGGCCGGGAACCGGGAACAGGAGCAGAGGATGCTGGGGGCACAGGCGGGAAGGCGAGCGAATTCGGAGCCGCGCGCGGCCGCGGACGGGCTGTGCCCGGCCGGGCGAAAGTCAGCCCGAGAGCGGACGGCGAGGTTCCGATCGCCCCGGGACTTGTCACGTCCGGATTCCATTCCCATCCATTCCGCAGCATCCAGGTAGGGGGTGGGCGATGGGTTTCCTTGGTGGGATTTTCCTGGCGTTGGCGTTGCAGGCGGGACCCGTGGAGCAGGAGCAGCAGAAACCGGTGGAGGTGGCGGCCCCGGTGTTCAATCCCTCCGCGTGCGCGAAGAAGCGGGTGGACCCCTGCGGTTGTCACCATGTGTACGGCATCCGGCATTGTCACCCGAACCGGAAGGGTGACCACTGCGAGGCCCCGGTGAAGGCGGAGGTCGAGGCGCCCCGCAAGAGCCAGGACGCCTCGAAGAAGACGGACACACAGTCCCGGACGCGCGAGCCCGAGAAGAAGCCGCTCGACCCGAGCAAGTCCGTATCCATGTAGGACCTTGGCGCGCGGGCTATTCGCGGAGGAACGCGGAGACCTCGCGCGCCAGCAGCGCGGGCGCGGTGACGTGGGCCACATGGCCCTGTCCGGCCAGGACGCTCAAACGCGCGTCCGCCAGCGCCGTCACGAGCGCCCGGCAGGGTTGCGCCAGCAGCACCTCCGTGCTGTTTGCTCCCAACAGGACGAGCGTGGGCGCTCGCACCTCGCGGTACGCCTCCAGGCCCAGGGGAAGTCCTTCCAGCGCGCGCAGCTCCCGGGCGAAGCGGGGCGTCATCTCCACCTGCCGCGACCACTGCGGCGTCTGGCGAAAGGCCTCCAGCTCTGGTTCGGGCGTGAGCAGCACCTTCCGGTTGAACACGACGAGCGCCGCGTCCGGTCCTTCCTGGGACAGGGCCCGCTCGAACTCCGCCAACGCCGGGCCGGAGACGGGCTGGGTGATGGGGAAGGGCGGCTCATAGAGCAGCAGCTTCGCCGGCGCCGCCCGGCGTGCCGCCTCCAGGGCCAGGACGCCGCCGTAGGAATGGCCGAACAGCGCCGCGTCCGGGCCCGCGACCTTCAGCAGGGCGAGCACGTCCTCCACCTCGCGTTCCAGGCTGTAGGCGGCGCCGTCCGCGCTGTGTCCCCGCCCGCGCCGCTCCAGGACGTAGTGGGTGAAGCCGGGTGACAGGTGCTCGGCCACGTTCCGCCAGTCGCTCCACAGGCTGAGCGCGCCATGGACCCACACCAGCGGCGGCCCGTTGCCGTGGCGGAAGTAGGACAGCGAGGTGCCATCCGCGGAGGTGAAGCGGTGCTGGGTGAAGGGCACGGGCGCTGGTGACGGGGCGGGCCGTGTCTCACGGGCCGCGCAGGCCACCGCGGGGAGCACGGCGCTGGCCTGCAGGATGAGCCGGCGGGAGACGGGGGACGTCGGGCTGGGATGCGTCATGGGTGATTCCTCCAGGCCCTCTTCATGCGGCGGAAAAGCCGTGCGCGAAACGCCGCTCCCTGACATCTCACTCATGACTCAGAAGTCATGAATGGAGTCCCGGCGGATGGAGAGCCTTTCAGCCATTGGGGTGTTCGTCCGCGTCGCGGAGGCGTGCAGCTTCGCGCTGGCGGCGCGGGCCTTGGGCATCACGCCTTCGGCGGCGAGCAAGAGCGTGGCGCGGCTGGAGGAGCGGCTGGGCGCCCGGCTCTTCCAGCGCACCACGCGCCGCATCCACCTGACCGAGCCGGGGACGCGCTTCTACGAGCGGTGCGTGCGCATCCTCGACGAGCTGAGCGACGCGGAGACGGACCTCTCCCGTGAGCTCCGCTCGCCCCGCGGGAAGCTGCGCGTCTCCGTGCCGGAGTTCGTGGGCCTGCGGATGCTGATTCCGGCGCTGCCCCGCTTCCGCAAGGCCTACCCGGGGTTGGACCTGCGGTTGGACCTGGATGACCACGTCGTGGACGTCGTGGGAGAGGGCCTGGACGCGGCCGTTCGCTGCGGTGAGCTGGCGGACTCCACGTTGATGCGGCGCCGCTTCAGGCCCAAGCGCTTCGTCCTCTGCGCGTCACCCGGTTACCTCCAGGCGCGCGGCGTCCCCCGCACGGTGGAGGACCTGGCGCGGCACGACTGCATCCGGTACCGGTTCGCGTCCACCGGCCGCATCGAGGCGTGGGCCCTGCGGCAGGCGCCCGGCGCGCCAGCGCCCCGCATCCCGGAGACCTTCACCTTCAACAACGGCGAGGCGGTGGTGCAGGCGGCGAAGGCCGGGCTGGGCGTGGCGCAGGTGATGGAGTTGATGGCGCTCCCCGAGCTGAGGGACGGCACGCTGCGCCCGGTGCTGCGCGAGCACATGGTGGAGCGTGGCGCCTTGTGGCTGGTCTGGCCGCCCGCGCGTCCCACGCCTCCCAAGGTGAAGGCCTTTGGTGACTTCCTGGGGCAACTGCTCACGGAGCTGACGTGAGGGCCCGGTGGAAACGGGAGGAGGGAACGGGGTAACAAGGCGGAAGGTGCCGTGCCGCTCCAGGCACGCCGCGTCGAGGTGCGCATGCGAACGCAGCAGAGCCGCTCGCTCGTCTTCCTCCAGCAACTCGGCTCCGGGCTGCGTGAAGGCTATGCGGCCCTGTCCGGGTTGGAGGACACGCTGGCCTCGCTGTACGCCGGAGCGCGGCAGGCGTGGCCGGGTGTGACGCTGGCGGAGGAGGACTTCCTGCGCCACCTCGCGGGCTGCCTGCCACGGGACGAGGACCCCGCGCGGGTGCTGGCCACCGTGCATGCCGCGGACCTCTACCTGGCGTGCGCGTGTGCCCGAGGCGACGCCGCGGCGCATGCCACGCTGGAGCGCCACGTCCTCCCCAAGGCGGCGGCCGCGGTGAGCCGGTTGAAGGCGTCCGGCGTGGACGCCGCCGAGGTGCTCCAGCACCTGCGGGAGCGGCTCCTCGTTCCGGAAGGAGACCGGCCCGCGCGCATGGCGGAGTACCAGGGCAGCGGTCCACTCGCGGCCTGGCTGCGGGCCGCGGCGGTGCGCACGGCCCTCAACCTCCAGCGCGCGGAGCGCCGGCGGGCCCACGCCGAAGAGGAGGCGGAGGCGCTCCCACTCTCCGCCGGCGCGGGCATGGCGGACGTGGAGCTGGACTACCTGCGCAAGAACCACCGCGAGCACTTCCAGACGGCACTGTCCGACGCGCTGAATGCCCTGCCCACGCGGGAGCGCACCGTGCTGCGCCTGCACGTGGTGGAGGGGCTGAGCCTGGAGCGCATCGGCGCCATGTACCAGACGCACAAGTCCACCGTGTCACGGTGGGTGGCTCGCGCCCGGGAAGCCGCGTTGGAGGGAACGCGTCAGCGGCTGGCGGAGCGGCTCCGGCTGACCTCCGGCGAACTGCACAGCCTGATGCGGGTGGTGCAGGGAGACTGGGACCTCAGCCTGCCATCCCTGCTGAGCAGGCCCGGGTCTTCCTGAGGGCGCCCGGACTTTTTTCGCGGTCGCGTGCAACGCCCCGGAATGGCCGGTGTCATCCCCGTGAAGGTGGAACAACCCCCTGTTGGAGGACACACACCATGCATCACCGAATCGGCATTGCCCTGGTCGCGCTGGCGTTGGCGGGAACCCCTGCGTTGGCGGAGCAGACGAAGCCTGCCCCGGCTCCGGCTTCCGGCGCCCCGGCCGTCACCGAGGAGACGGTGGTCGTGAAGAAGGGTGCCAAGCACGAGCTGAAAATCCCGGGGATGGTGCGCATCGCGATTGATGACCCGGAGATCGCAGACATCGAGGCCGCCGGCAAAGGCGTGCTGCGAATCACCGGGAAGCAGGCCGGCGAGACCGCGCTGCTCGTGTGGGTGGGGCCCGAGAACAAGCGCAGCGGCTATCGCATCGTCGTCAGCGATTGAGGCGTGACCTCGGCGGCCCCCGCGCTTCCGTGCGTCAGGGAGGGGGTCCACGCTCCTCGGTGCGGGGATGAGGGGCGTGGGCACCGCCTGCCCATGGCTTCGCGCCGGTGCAGCTGTCCAAGCCCCGCTGTGCCAGCAGCTCCGCCGCGTCACACAGCCTGAATTCGCGCATCTGCGCCAACGAGTACATCCGCCCGTCCCCCTGCCTCCGCGGCCGCGGTCAGTTGGAAGGAACGTTCCTTCCACGGCGACCTGTCTACAGGGAGGGGCTGACATGAGGTGGGAGGTGGGGTCGGCGCGCGGGCGGAACGGTGGCACCGCGCCTGACGGGTGGGTTGTCCGGCGCGGGGCCCGACTGCGATGATTCGAGGCGCGCCATGAATCCGTCGCACCGTTCGTCACTGTCCGCATGTCCGGATGAGAACCTGCTCGCGGCGTTCGCCAGTGGCTCGGCTCCCGCGGGGAAGGTGGCGGTCGTGGAGGCGCACCTGGATGGTTGCGCGGACTGCCGGGCGTTGGTGGCGGCCGTGGCGGCCAGCTCGTCCCTGCCGGGAGCCGACGCGAGTGGCGCGGACGCGCCCACGCGGTGGGACACAGGCGTGCTGACGCTGGCGGATGCTCCGGCGGCACGGGAGGAGCGCATCCTGCCGCCCGAGACGCGGCTGGGGGGCTACGTGCTGCAAGGCGTGCTGGGCATGGGTGGGATGGGGGTGGTGTACGCGGCGGAGGACCCACGGTTGGGGCGGCGGGTGGCGCTCAAGTTGTTGCGGCCGCTGAGGGAAGGCGCGGAGGACGAGGGGCGGGCGCGGCTCCTGCGCGAGGCCCAGGCCATGGCGCGTCTGTCCCATCCCAACGTGTTGCCGCTCTTCGAGTTGGGAGCGGCGGAGGGGCGCGACTTCCTGGTCATGGAGTGGGTGGACGGAACGACGCTCGCGGACTGGCTTCGGGAGCGCGCGCGTCCATGGCGGGAGGTATTGGACGTCTTCCTGGCGGCGGGAGCGGGGGTGGCGGCCGCGCATCGGGCGGGGATGGTGCACCGCGACTTCAAGCCGTCCAACGTGCTGGTGGGACGAGACGGCCGGGTGCGCGTCACGGACTTCGGCCTCGCGAGGCATGGCACGGTGGCGGCGTTGGGGGTGGCCGGTGGGGGCGACTCCCTGGCGAAGGCCCCCATGGTGACGAAGTGGGGGCAGGTCGCGGGGACGCCCGCGTAC
This sequence comes from Myxococcus sp. 1LA, assembly GCA_046520405.1. Lineage (GTDB taxonomy): Bacteria > Myxococcota > Myxococcia > Myxococcales > Myxococcaceae > Myxococcus. Next base: position 7,792 of record JBKGHI010000228.1, on the reverse strand, counting down.
ATGTCTCCCGAGCAGCACGCGGGCAGGGCCGTGGACGCCCGCAGCGACCAGTACAGCTTCTGCGTCGCGCTCCACGAAGCGCTCCATGGCGAGCGACCGGGAAGCGTTCCGGGCTCCACGACGGCGCCGCGGATGCCGAGCAGCGTGCCGCGGTACGTCCGCGCCGCGCTGGCGCGAGGGCTCGCGAGCGCTCCAGAAGACCGCTTTCCCAGCATGGATGCGCTGATGGCGGCGCTCTCCCAGCCCGCTCCCATCTCCTGGCGGCGCCGGCGCCTCCTGGCGGCGGCCGCGTCCCTGGTCGCGCTGGGGGTGGGGTTGGGCGTGCTCCTGTGGAGCCCGTCTCCGTCCTCAGCGCTGATGACACCACGCCGGGAGCCGGGAGGGCCGGTCGAACGGGCGAGACGCGGCTCGTCGTGCGCATCGGTGAGGTGCGGCTGCTCTCCATCCCGGGACTCGAGCGTGTCGCGGTGGGAGACCCGGCCCTCATCGAGGTCGAGGTGGCCCGTTCGGATGAGTTGCGCCTGACGGGGCAGGCGGAGGGCACCACGGACCTGATTACATGGAGCCGTGACGGGACGATGAAGTCCCATCCCCTGACCGTCATCGCGCGCTGAGGTCAGCGTCCTCCGGGTGCCTTGCGTGCCTGGCGCGGGGTTTCCTGGCCCAGCAGCCGGTATGCCTGCTGACGGTGTTCGCGCAGCGTGGGCAGCGTCTCGTCGAGCAGCGTCTTCAGACCGGCGTTGCTCGCGAACTGCTGCTGCCCGGCCATCACCTTGGCGATGTCCGCGTCATGGTCACCCACCATGGCGGCCAGGAAGGCGCGGTCGAACGCGGGACCCTGGAGGGACTGGAGCTTCGCCATGGACGCTTCTTCCGCGCGAGCCATCGTCTTGGCGAAGGCGGTGTCCGGCTGGGGCTCGGCCAGTGTCAGGTTCTGTGTCTTCGCGTAGGCCATGAGGCGCTGGTCCGCTTGCTGATGGTCCTTCACCAGCCGTGCGCCATAGTCCTTCACGCCCTGGGATGTGCCCCGTTGTTGCGCGAGCTGGCCCAGCCGCACCTCCTGCTGGTTGGCGTGGTGGAGCTCGTCCAGGAAGGCCTTCTCGTCGGTGGGGATGGGCAGCAGGCCCTGTCGCAGCAGCGCCGCGCCGCGCGCATCGGGCGGCGTGCCCTGGGAGCCGGAGCCTCCCGTGCCTTCATGGAACGGCTCCGGGGCCTGCCCCTGGTCGATGGCCTCCGGGCGGCCCATGCGGACCATGCTCTCCGTGTCGTCCGTTCCGTTCTGCTGCGCCAGCGCGGTACCGCCCAGCGCCAGGCAGCCCGTCACCATCCCGCCCATCCATCGCCTCATCGTCCGCCTCCGCCGTCCCGAGAAATCAGGCCGAAGGTGGAGGTGGGAATGGGCGGGTGGCAGGGGGGGCGAACGGCGGGGCGGGCGCTCCCGCCTTGGAGCGCCCGTGCACGCGGGGCATCCCGCCGTCCCGGAGCGGACTATGGCTCCGACAGGAGGAACAGCGCGTGCGCGCTGGCGATGGGCCGCGTGCGGTCGTCCTGCCACGCATCCACGCGAACGTTGGCCACGCGCCGTCCCTGGCGGGTGATGAGCGCCTTGGCGAAGGTGTCCTGGGGCTTGCCCGAGCGCAGGAAGTCCACGGTGAGGGAGATGACCTTCGGCACGCGCTCGGTGTTCGTCTGGAGGAGCAGCTCGAAGACGGCGGCGGACTCCAGCAGCGCGCCGAGCGTGCCGCCGTGCAGCGCGGGCAGCAGGCTGTTGCCGATGTTCCTCGGGCTGTACGCCATGCGGCAGAGCATCTCGCCAGCGAGGTTCTCCACGCCGATGCCCATGAAGCGCGTGTAGGGGATGGCGTCGGTGAGCCGCTTGTACTCACGCGACTTGCGCACCTGGCGCACCAGCTCGGGGAGGGGAGGCGGCGTCGGGGTGTCACTCATGGCTGTCATTCCTCCGTCCGCATGAAGGTGCCCTGCGCGGAGGCCACGGGGTGGCCCGGGTCGCCCTGGTGGACGAGCGCGCGGACGAAGGCCACCTGGCGGGTGAGCCGGTAGCACTCGGCCACGCAGGTGAGGACGATGCCGGGCCGCGCGGGGCGCAGGTAGTCGATGCGCAAATCCAACGTGACGAGCGGGGCGAAGCGGCCCAGCTTGAGGAACACGGCGGTGCCGCACGTCGCGTCGATGAGCGTGGTCACCGCGCCGCCGGCGATGACCTTGGTTTCCGGGTTGCCGATGAGGTGTTCCGCGTAGGGCAGCTCGACGGTGGCCTCGGCGGGGCCGACGTCCACCAGGCGCAGCCCCAACGCGTGGTTGTGGGGCACGACGTCGGTGTAGAACACCGCGCAGCGCTCCATCCGCTCGGCCTTGTCTTCGGGAAGCGTGAAGTCGTCCGACATGACGGGCGCGATACCAGATTCAAGGCCGCATGGCGCACTGCGTTTTGATGAGGTGCGTCAACCGCGACGTCAGGCGGCGGCGGCCGTCGAGCTGGAGAGCTGCTTCCACGCGCCGGCGAGCGACGTGCCGATGTCCCGCATCACCCCGTCATCCGACCAGTAGAAGGGGTGGACCAGGGGTGTCCAGGAGAAGAGCGGCCCGGCCACGCGCACGGCGCGGTCCTCCACCGCCGCGTGGTAGGCCTCGCTGAGGGGCTGGAGCGGCCAGGCGAAGATGTCGTCCTCGTCGTGGAAGTTGAGCCACCGCCCGACGAGCCCCGGATGGTGGCGCGCCAGCTCCGGGGCGGGGACCTGCACGGGCTGGTCGAGCTCCGCGCGGGGATAGCGCAGGCTCCACAGGGCCATGGGGCTGCCCAGCGTGAAGAAGTGGCTGAGTGTCTCGCCGCGCTCCAGGGGCGAGCCGCCCTGGGCCGCGCGCACCGTCTCCTCGATGATGTCCCGCCCGGCCAGCCGCTGGGCCTGCAAGTCATAGAAGTAGTTGCTGGCGATGACGCTGCCCAGGCTGTGCGCGATGACGAAGAGGGGCGCGGTGTCCCCGGCCTGCTGGCGCAGGCGGCCCAGGGCCTCGGCGACCTTGCGGTGGATGCCCGTGTAGACGTCCGGGTCCGCGGGGTTCGCCTGGTAGGCGATGATGTCACCCACGAAGTGGACCAGCATCCACCGCAGGCCGGGGTAGCGCAGGTCCATGCCGCGCAGGGACGGCCGCATCAGGCGGAGCATCATCGGCACGAGCGCGGACTCGTGGCCCTGGTTCACCGTGCGCACGCTGTCATAGAGGGACTTCCAGTACGCGTCGGCCTCGGCTGGGGCGTAGCGGGCCAGCAAGTCCTGCTCCGCGCCCTCCAGCACGGACGCCCAGTTCACCGTCTCGACGGCGAGTGCATCTGGCGTGGCCTCCGCGTCTTCCCCGAAATGCTTGCGCAGCAGGCGCACGGCGGTGTCGAAGAGGCCCGGGTCATCCACTTCAATGCCGTGGATGATGAGCACGGCGAGTTTCTGACGCGTCTGCATGGCGCTTCCCCCCTCGGAATCAGTGGCTCCCGATGAGGGGGAGCTTACACGGCCCGGAAGAGGCTCGCCTGTCCGCCTGTTCTCGGCCGCCACTCATCGGCCCCCTGGGGCCGGATAGTCTCCGCCACCCGACACACGCTCTTCCCGCACGAGGACTTCTGGTGAAACGACTGACCTCCGCCCTCATCGCCGTGCTGCTGACGCCCGCCGCGCCGCTGGCCGCGCAGCAGGCTCTGGCGAAGCCGCCCACGGTCCGGCAGGACCGCCGCAGCCGGCACCCGATACGAAGGACACCGCGCGCAACGCGGCCCGCGCCGTCGAGGTGGACGCCCCGCGTCCGCCCTCCGGAGAGGCCGCGCAGAAGGGGGAGAAGGAGGGAGACACCTGGAAGGTGGAGGCGCCGGGTTTCCCCTCGCGGCAGGTGAGCATCGACGTCACCGAGGGCACGTGGATGAACGTGGACGTCAGCCCGCGCGGAGACGAGCTCGTCTTCGACCTGCTGGGGGACATCTACGTGCTGCCCATGAGCGGCGGCGAGGCGAAGGCGGTGACGTCCGGCGTCGCGTGGGACATGCAGCCGCGCTTCAGCCCGGACGGCAAGCGCATCGTCTTCACCAGTGACCGGGGCGGTGGCGACAACATCTGGGTGGTGGACCGGGACGGCTCGAACGCGCGGGCGGTGACGGAGGAGAAGTTCCGTCTGCTCAACAGCCCCGCGTGGAGTCCGGACGGGCAGTTCATCGTGGCGCGCAAGCACTTCACCGCGCGGCGCTCGCTGGGCGCGGGCGAGGTGTGGATGTACCACCGCGCCGGTGGCGAGGGCGTGCAGCTCACCGAGCGCACCAACGACCAGAAGGATTTGGGCGAGCCCGCCTTCTCTCCGGATGGGCGCTACGTCTACTTCAGCCAGGACGTCACGCCGGGGAAGACGTTCGAATACAACAAGGACCCCAACGGCCAGATTTACGCCATCCAGCGTCTGGATTTGGAGACGAAGGAGATTGACCCCTTCGTCACGGGGCCGGGCGGCTCCATCCGTCCCACGCCGTCGCGTGACGGCAAGCAGCTCGCGTTCGTCCGCCGCGTGCGCGGCAAGAGCGTGCTCTACGTCACGGACGTGGCGTCCGGCGCGGAGCGCCCGCTGTACGACGGGCTCGACCGGGACATGCAGGAGACCTGGGCCATCCACGGCGTGTATCCCAGCGTGGCGTGGACGCCGGACAACAAGTCGCTGGTGTTCTGGGCGGGCGGCAAGCTGCACCGCATCGACGTGGCCACGAAGAAGGTGACGCCCATCGCCTTCCGCGTGCGGGGCACGCGCACGATTTTCGAGGCCGTGCGCAGTCCCCAGGCGGTGGCGCCCGAGCGCTTCAACACGAAGATGCTGCGCTGGGTGCAGGTGTCCCCGAAGGGGGACCGCGTGGTGTACCAGGCGCTGGGCAAGCTGTACGTGAAGGAGCTCCCCGCGGGCACGCCCCGGCGGCTGACGAAGCAGGACGACCACTTCGAGTTCTACCCGTCGTTCTCCCGGGATGGGCGCTCCATCGTCTACACCACGTGGGACGACGAGAAGCTGGGCAGCATCCGCGTGGTGCCCGCCACCGGCGGCGAGGGCAAGGTGCTGACGAAGAACCCGGGCTACTACGTGGAGCCCGCGCTCAGCCCGGATGGCAAGACGCTGGTGTACCGCGCGTCGGGGGATGGCTACCTGATGCCCGGACAGTGGAGCCGGGACACGGGCTTGTTCGCCATGCCCGCGGGCGGTGGCACGCCGAAGCGCCTGGCGCGTGACGGTGAGCAGCCGCACTTCGGCGCGCGCCCGGACCGCGTGTACTTCCTGCACGTGGAGCACAAGGAGAAGGAGGACGTGCGCTCGCTGAAGAGCGTCGGGGTGAACGGGGGCGAGGAGCGCACGCACCTGACGAGCGCCGAGGCCACGGAGCTGCGGGTGTCGCCGGACGAGCGGTGGGTGGCGTTCCGGGAGAACTTCAACGCGTTCATCGTCCCGTTCGCGCTGGGGGCCAAGTCCGCCACGGTGGGACCGAGCACGAAGGCGCTGCCGCTGGCGAAGGTGAGCCGGGACGCGGGGGAGTACCTGCACTGGTCCGGTGACAGCCAGCGGCTGCACTGGGCGCTGGGGCCCGAGCTCTTCACGCGCGGGCTGAAGGACAGCTTCCGCTTCATCGACGCGCGCCGGAGAAGCTGCCGGAGGCGCCGGAGCAGGGGGTGAACATCTCCTTCCCGGTGAAGGCGGACGTGCCGGAGGGCACGCTGGCGCTGGTGGGCGGGCGCGTCATCACCATGAAGGGGGACGAGGTCATCGAGCAGGGCGTGGTGGTGGTGCGGGGCAACCGCATCGTCGCGGTGGGGCCGGCGGGGCAGGTGCAGGTGCCGTCCGGGGCGAAGGTGGTGGACGTGAAGGGCAAGACGTTGATGCCCGGCCTCATCGACGTGCACTGGCACGGGCCCATGGGCATGGACGGGCTGATGCCCGAGCAGAGCTGGGTGCATGCGGCGTCCCTGGCCTTCGGCGTGACGACGCTGCACGACCCGTCGAACTCGTCGGAAGAGGTGTTCGCGGCCAGTGAGATGGCGCGGGCGGGCGGCGTGGTGGCGCCGCGCATCTTCTCCACGGGCACCATCCTCTACGGCGCGTCCGGGGCGGGCTACCGCGCGCCCATTGAAACGGTGGACGACGCGCGCTCGCACCTGCGGCGGATGAAGGCCATGGGGGCCTTCAGCGTGAAGAGCTACAACCAGCCGCGCAGAGACCAGCGGCAGAAGGTGCTCCAGGCGGCGCGCGAGCTGGACATGCTGGTGGTGCCGGAGGGCGGCTCGCTGCTCCAGCACAATCTGACGATGGTGGTGGACGGGCACACGGGCGTGGAGCACGCCATTCCGGTGGCCCGCATCTACGCGGACGTGAAGCAGCTGTGGGGCAAGAGCGGCACCGGCTACACGCCGACGCTGGGCGTGGCCTACGGCGGCGTCTGGGGTGAGAACTACTGGTACCAGAAGACGAACGTGTGGGAGGACAAACGGCTGTTGTCCTTCGTCCCGCGCCGGGTGGTGGACGCGCGCAGCCGCCGGCCCTCCATGCACGTGCCGGACGACGAGTTCGGCCACTTCGCCGCCGCCACGGTGGCACGCGAGCTGAGCGACGCGGGGGTGAGCGTGCAGTTGGGCGCGCATGGCCAGCGTGAAGGCCTGGCGGCGCACTGGGAGCTCTGGATGTTCGGCCATGGCGGCATGAAGCCGCTGCAGGCGCTGCGCTCGGCGACGCTGAGCGGGGCGCGCTACCTGGGGCTGGACGGGGAGATTGGCTCGCTTGAGACGGGCAAGCTGGCGGACCTCATCGTGCTGGATGGCAATCCCTTGCAGGACCTGAAGCACAGCCGCTCGGTGCGCTACACCATGGTGAACGGGCGGCTGTACGACGCGGCCACGCTCAACGAGGTGGGGACGCGGCAGCGCGCGCGCGCGAAGTTCTTCTTCGAGAAGGACGGCAACGAGGGCTGGAGCCCCAAGGCCACGGCGCACACGCACACGCACTCGTGCGACTGAGCACCGCGGCACGCACAAGGGGGGCGGGCTGGCGCTAGAGTGCGCGCCATGTCCGTCTCCGTCGTCGAAGGCGACCTGCTCGACCAGCCCGTGGAAGCCATCGTCAACGCTTGGAACCGGAACATCATCCCCTGGTGGCTGCTGCTGCCACAGGGGGTGTCCGGGGCCATCAAGCGCCGGGGCGGTGTGGCGCCCTTCCGCGAGGTGGCGAAGGCCGGGCCCATGCCGTTGGGCTCGGCGGTGGTGACCTCCGCAGGGCGTCTGCCTTTCAAGGCCATCATCCACGTGGCCGGCATCAACATTCTCTGGCGGGCCTCGGAGCGCTCCATTCAAGACTCCGTCCGAAATGCCTTGGCAAGGGCCCGCGAGCAGGGATTGCGCTCCGTGGCCTTCCCAGTCATCGGGGCGGGCTCCGGCAGCTTCGATGAGGCGCGCGCCCTGGAGTTGATGCGTCAGGTGCTGGACGCGGAGGCCGGCACTCTTGAGGTGAGCATCGTGCGCTTCCGGCCATAGGCCTTGGCGGGTGGATGCGGGGTGCAGGCTCGGTCTGCTCCAACGCACCATCGGACCGCCAGAAGTGCCGCGTCGTGCGGCTTGCCTGATGAGCAGGCTGTCTCCGACAGGTGGTGCTGATCCCATTTTCGAGAATTTGCACAGAGGAGCAGCAGCCGAAGACGCTCAACCTCCGGCGCTGCTGTCCTGAGGTATCCCCTCATTTGAGTCAGATGAGCCCGAAGGCGTGTTGAAAGACG
>JBKGHI010000227.1:0-14718 GCA_046520405.1 Myxococcus sp. 1LA | reverse complement strand
GCTAGAACCGGGCGAAGGCATCGCGCACCGCCTCCCGTCCGCCCTGCTCCAGCACGTCGCCGTGGCACACCACCACGCGCTCCACGTCCCAGGCCTGGGCGCGGGCCAGCGACGCGCGCACCGCCTGCCGGTCCTTGATGACGGAGCGGATCAGCATCGTGGGCGCCAGTCGCTGCCACGCGCCGCTCAGCTTCAGGTACACGCGGGTGAACCACGAGCCGGTCCGGTGCACGTTGAACGCCAGGTCCGTGACGAACAGCGTCCGGCTGGGCCGGTGGAAGAAGAGCACCTCATCCACCTTGGGCATCCCCTGGACGAGCACCTGGTCCAGGACGGGCGCCCAGGCCGCATCGACCGTGTCACCCAACTCCACGTCGATGCGCAGGTCCGGCCGCTTCCGCTTGAGCGCCGCGGGCGCGGCCACCTTCGCGTCCGGGTAGGCCGCCGCCCAGTCCTGGAGGTGCAGGTGGTGCATCAGGTTGGGCGCCACCAGGAAGCGCACCGGCCCCAGCGCGTCCACCGCCGCCCGCGCCTCCGGGCTGAAACGGACGGGCGAGTGGAGCCACAGCCCCCCATCCGGCAGGCGGACGGCCGTCATCCGGCCCCCCAGGTCCATTCCCCCCATGCGGAACTCCACCGCCAACACGGACACATCCTCGGCCACCTGGCGAAACATGACTGCCTCCCGGAAGCGAATTCAACCTCCGCTCATTATTCTGACCGCTGGTCGAAAAATGCAATCCCGTCCCGGAAGGGAGCCGGCGTCCGGGCGACGCAAGGGGTGACGGGGCCGTTGATTTCCGGGTGGGCCCGGCGTAGGCAACCGTCCTCTTTCCACGACTTTTGAAGGGTGCTCCGCACATGGCCGAGAAGCTCACGCCCCGCGAGAAGGGCTTTTCCGAGTGGTACGTCGACCTGGTCCAGAAGGCGAAGCTCGCCGACTACTCGGACGTGAAGGGCTGCATGGTCATCCGGCCCAATGGCTATGCGCTGTGGGAGAACATGCAGCGCGTCCTGGACAAGAAGTTCAAGGACCTGGGCCACAGGAACGCGTACTTCCCGCTGCTCATCCCCGAGAGCTACCTGAAGAAGGAAGCCGAGCACGTCGAAGGCTTCAACCCGCAGCTCGCCGTCGTCACCCACGCGGGTGGTTCCAAGCTGGAGGAGCCCTACGTCATCCGGCCCACCAGTGAGACCATCATCAACCGCAGCTTCGCCAAGTGGATTCAAAGCTACCGGGACCTCCCGCTGCTCTTGAACCAGTGGGCGAACGTGATGCGCTGGGAGATGCGCACGCGCCTGTTCCTGCGCACCACCGAGTTCCTCTGGCAGGAAGGCCACACCTGTCACGAGACGGAAGAGGACGCGGAGAAGGAGACCCGGCAGATGCTGGAGGTCTACCGGACCTTCGCCGAGGACTACATGGCGATGCCCGTGCTGACCGGACAGAAGTCTGAGTCCGAGCGCTTCGCCGGCGCGCTGCGCACCTACAGCATCGAAGCGATGATGCAGGACAAGAAGGCGCTGCAGGCGGGCACCAGCCACAACCTGGGGCAGAACTTCGCCAAGGCCTTCGACACCCAGTTCCAGGGCCGTGACGGCAAGCAGCACTACGTGTGGCAGACGTCCTGGGGCGTGTCCACGCGCCTCATCGGCGGCCTCATCATGACCCACTCGGATGACGCCGGCCTCATCGTCCCGCCGAAGCTGGCGGCCACGCACGTGGTCATCATCCCCATCTTCGGCAAGGCCTCCGACGCGGAGAAGGCCCAGGTGCTGGAGAAGACGAACGCGCTGGCCGCGGACCTGCGCAAGGCGGGCCTGGGCGTGGTGCTGGACGATGACGAGTCCAAGACGCCGGGCTTCAAGTACAACGAGCACGAGCTCATCGGCACGTGCGTGCGCATCGAGCTGGGGCCCAAGGACCTGGCGAAGAACTCCTGCGTCATGGTCCGCCGCGACCTGCGCCAGAAGGAGTTCGTGTCCCTGGACGAGGCCGTGTCCAAGGCCCAGGCCATGCTGGACGGGATGCAGAAGGACCTGTTCACCAAGGCGAAGTCCTTCCGCGACTCGCACACCTTCGAGGTCAACTCCTACGAGGAGCTGAAGGAGAAAGCGGACCAGGGCTTCCTGCTGGCGCACTGGAACCTGGACCCCAAGGTGGAGGCGCGCATCAAGGAGGAGACGGGCCTGACGACGCGCTGCCGTCCCTTCGACCTCAAGCAGGAGCCGGGCAAGTGCGTCGTCACCGGCGAGCCGTCGCCGGGCCGCATCGTGTTCTCCAAGGCCTACTGAGCCACGCCCGCGGCCGGGGCGCTCAGCCCGCCTCGAGCAGCCCCGGCTTGCGAGGCATGAAGGTGGCGACGGGCTCCGTCTTCCCCGCCACCGGAAGGGGCGCCGCCGGCTCGAATGTGAAGGCGCCGCCGCAGCGCTCCTGCGTGGCGCCGGACACGAGCATGGCGACGCCCACCTTCTTGGTGAGCCCTTCGATGCGGCTGGCCAGGTTCACCGCGTCGCCAATCACGGTGTACTCGCGCCGCTGCTCGCTGCCCACGTCGCCCACCACCACGCGTCCGGTGTGGATGCCAATGCCGATGCGCAGCGGCTCCTCGCCCCGCTGGGCGCGCTCGGCGTTGAGGGACTCCAGCGCCTCCAGCATGGCCAGCCCGCAGGCCACGGCGGCCTGGGGATGGCCGGGCAGCTCCAGCGGCGCGCCGAAGTACGCGAGGATGCCGTCGCCAATGAACTTGTCGAGCGTCCCGCCGTGGCGGAACACCACCTCCACCATGCGAGACAGGTAATCGTTGAGCAGCGCCACGACGTGCGGGCTGTCCATGCGCTCGGACATGGAGGTGAAGCCCCGGATGTCGGAGAAGAGGAGCGTCACCTCGCGGTGCTCGCCGCTGCCTGCCTCGGTGCCACGCTCCGCGATTTGACGGGCCACCTCCGGGGAGAAGTAGCGCCCCAGCCGCTCGCGCTGCACCTCCTCCTGCGCCACCTCCCGCACCAGCCCCATCACCTGCCGGCCGATGAAGGACGCCGCCAGCGCCGCCAGCGTCAGCACCAGGACCATGCCGGTGAGGAAGGTGTCCCGCGGCAACCCGGCTTGGAACAGGAGCCAGCCTTCCAGGCCAATGGCCATCGCCGTGGCCAGCACCACGTAGCGGCGCGACAAGGTCAGCAGCGCCACGATGACCACCAGGGTGATGAACACGCCCAGCGTCAGCAGCGCGGTGGTGGCTGGTGACGTGGCCCCCTGGAGGGACATCCACTGGAGGAAGCAGACGGCGGGCATGTCGATGAGCGTCACGCCCAGCGCGGGCCTCCGCCCCAACGCCGGCAAGCGCCGCGCGCCCAGCCACAGTCCACACGCCAGCAGCACGTAGGCGGCCAGCGCCCGCGAAGGCACGCGCCAGTCATCCAGCCAGGCCACCAGCAACCAGGCCGCCGTGCCCGCCACGCGGACCCGGTTGAGCCATTCACCCACCTGCGCTCGCCAGCCGTTCAACCGTTTCTGGAGAGTCTCATCGACGTGGAAGCGCTTCGGCATCGGACCTGGACGGTAGCCCAGCCGCTACACCGCCTCCAATCCGGCCGCCATGGCTTGGGGCCAGCGGGTCGAAGGATGATGTTTCATCCACGCAGTCAGGAGCCGTGAGCCATGCGCCTGTTCACCGCCGTCACCCTGGGAGCCGACATCGAAGCTCTCACCTCCCAGGAGCTGCATCGGCTGCGCCCCCTGGCCCCGCAGGCCCGCTGGGTGAAGCTGGAGGGCCTCCACCTCACCCTCGTGTTCCTGGGGGACGTGGAGGACGCACGCCTGCCCGCCATCCGCGAGGCCCTGGAGCCCCTGGGCGCCCGGCATGCGCCCTTCGTGTTATCAGTGGCGGGTGGCGGCGCGTTCGGCGCGCTGGCCCACCCGCGCGTGCTCTGGGCCGACGTCCGCGGCGCCACCGACGCGCTGAAGGCGTTGCAGGCGGATGCCGCCCAGGCGCTCCAGCCGCTCGGCTTCGAGCCCGAGCATCGCGAGTACACCGCGCACCTCACGCTGGCCCGCGCCAAGCACCCGCGTGGAGACGCCGCCCTCCTCACCTGCGTCCAGGCGTTGAAGGAGACGTCGCTGGGCGAAGGTCGCGTGGACCGGCTGGTGCTTTTCGAAAGCAAGGGCGGCCATTACCTGCCGCGCCTGGAGGTGCCCTTCACCCGCGAGCAGGGGTAACTGAGCCGTCTCCCCATGGCCTCGGGCGGGCTGGCATCCAGGCTGCATTCCTCACTCCGAACGCAGCCAGGCACCTGAAAGGACATGTCGATGCGATGGTGGGTCATGTGGATGGTGTGGCTCGGCGCCCTCAACGCGGCCGCCGCGCCACGTGAGGGCCTGGAGGCCCGGTTGCAGACGGGGGATATCGTCCTCCACACCTCGCGCTCCTCGCAGTCCCAGGCCATCCAGAAGGCCACCCAGAGCCCCCTGTCCCATGTGGGCCTGGTGGAGGTGACCGAGGAGGGCGCGTGGGTCGTGGAGGCCGTGCAGCCGGTGCAGCGCATCCGGTTCTCCCAGTGGAAGGCCCGGGGCCTCAAGGGCGGCATCCTCGTCCTACGGCCCCGGGCGCTGACGGATGCGCAGCGCCAGGAAGCGGTGACGGCGGCCAAGGCCCACCTGGGCAAGCCGTACGACTGGCGCTTCGGCTGGGGGGATGACGCCATGTATTGCTCGGAGCTGGTGCGCAAGGCCTACGCCCAGGGTGCGGGCGTGGAGTACGGGAAGATGGAGCGGCTGGACTCGCTCCGCGTGAAGGGCCTGGAGCAGCAGCTCCGTGAACGTTACGGAAAACAGGTTCCCCTCGACCTGGAGCTGGTGACACCCGCCAGCATCGCCACGGATGTACGACTGGACGTGGTCCACTCCGACTTCCCGTCCGTGAGGTAGGCGCGGCGCGCGAGGATGCAGCGGCGGGGCACGGACGCGGTAGGATGCCCGCATGCGACGTGTTCTGGTGCTCATCCCTCTCCTCGCGCTGGCTGGTTGTAAGAAGGACGAAAGCCCCGGCGCTGCCAAAGTCACGGTGGACTACACGGGTTTCCGGCCTGGCTGCGTTCAGGTGAACGCGCGAGACGAGGGCAGCGGCAAGGAGCTCTCCACCACCGTTGATGGCAAGGGCGAGCCCACGGGCGGCTCGCTGACGGTCGCCGTGATTGCCCCCAGCGGCTGGGGCACGTCCATCCAGGTGGAGGCGCGCGCCTTCGAGCAGAGCTGCGACGCCCCCAATCCCGTGGTGACGCGAGCCTCGCCGGTGACGCTCACGCCCGGCACGTCGGTGCCGGTGACGCTGTCCCTCCAGGCCACGGATGCGGACCGTGACGGTTACGTGTCCGTGCTCACGGGCGGCACGGACTGCAACGACACCAACCCGGACATCCACCCGGGCGCGACGGAGCTGTGCAACGACGTCGACGACAACTGCAACGGCCAGTCGGACACGGTGGAGCTGAGCCTGGGTCAGAGCTGCACGGAGGGTGAAGGCTGCGAGGGCGTACGCGCATGCGGTGGGAACGGCGAGGTCATCTGCAACATGCCGCTGGCCGTGTATGCCTACCCCGATGTGGACCAGGACGGCCACGGCGACCGGAACGCCACCCCCACGCCCTTCTGCGCCGGTGTCCCACAGGGCTACGTCGTGAGCCCCGCGGATGACTGCAACGACAACAACGCCAGCATCCGGCCGGGCGCGACGGAGCAGTGCAACGGCGTCGACGACAACTGCAACGACCAGATTGACGAGACGTTCCCCAACCTCGGCACCGCGTGCACCGCGGAGTTCCAGTGCGCCGGCGTCTACGTGTGCGACGCCTCAGGCATCTCGACGACCTGCGAGGCCTCTGCGACGCCCACCGACTGGTACCTGGACGGCGACGGCGACGGGTTTGGTGAGGGCACGGCCGTGTCGTCCTGCGTCTCGCCTGCGGCAGGGTACGTAGGCGTGGGCGGCGACTGCAACGACGGCAACCCCTTCACCTACCCTGGCGCAACGGAGCTGTGCGACGGCCTGGACAACGACTGCGACGGGAATCCTGAAGGCCCCGGCGTGTGCCCGGGCGACAACGCCAACTGGGTGTCACAGAACGTGGGCGCGAACGACCAGGAATGGCGATCCATCTTCACCGAGCTCTCCGGTGATGTCACCGTCGTTGGGGATCAAGGGGGGCTGGCCCTGCGCACCCCGAGCTCCACTTCGTTCCAAACCAGTCCCGGTTCGAGCCAATGTGGTGACAGCAACACAGGGTGGAACGCAGTCTGGGTCGACATGGCGAACGGGGGCCGAGGGTACATCGGCTCCTCCTCGTCGGGGTACCTCCGCTTCTATGACAGGACCGAGAATGCCTGCACGCAGACTCACGGCATGGGCCGGTGGGTACAAGGACTCGTCGGATTCCGACACGAAGGTACCTTGGAGGTTCATGGCGTCACGTCAACCTCCGGCACAGTCGGCCAAGGGCTGACGTTCATCTGGAATGGCTCCAGCACGCTGACCTTCGGAACCACTTCCGTCGCACCGCTGCGGGACATTCACGGGCGCTCCCGGGCAACGCTCTTCGCGGTAGGCGGCAACGAGACGGGAGGCAACAGAGGGCGCATCTACCGGTTCAACCCGTCCTCCGGACAGTGGCAAAGCACGAACGTAGAGAACACCGTCTCGGGAATGGGCCGCCTCCGCGGAGTCTGGGTGGTGAATGACCAGGTCGCTTTCGCCGTGGGCGAAAGAATGGGTGGCGCGAACACCGTGCTCCAATGGGACGGCAGCACCTGGAGCAGGATGTCCTTCCCCGACACGAACAGCGAGACCCTGACTTCCGTCCTCGCCTTCGGCGCCAAGTCCATCTACATCACCGCGGAAAGCGGCCGTATCTACCGGTACGACGGCCAGCAATGGCAAATCGTCTTCAACGACAACAATTTCTCCTTCAACGACATCGCCGGCACCAGCCCCGCGGACCTCTGGGTGGCCGGCGACAACGGCAAGATTCTCCACTGGCCCCAGTAACCCGGCTCACGTCACCCGCCGCGCCACCACGAAGCGGCGGGTGAACAGGAACGGTGTCCCGTACGGCTGCGCGGGGTAGGACTCGCGCAGCAACGGGCGCAGCGTCTCCACGAAGTCGCGCGACGCCTCCGGCCCCAGCGCGGCGAGCACGGGCCGCAGCGTCGTCCCCATCAGCCACTCCAGCACCGCGTCCTCGCCCGGGAGCACGTGCAGGTACGACGTCTCCCAGGCGTCCACCATCAGCCCCAGGCCGAACAGCCAGGACGCATACACGGGCACGGACTCCACCGGCCGCCGACGCACCGGCTTCAGCACGGAAGCGAAGCGCGGCAGGGCGCGGACCTCATCGACGCGCCGATGCGATGGCGCCTCGAAGTTGGCCGGCACCTGGAAGGCCAGCACCCCACCGGGCGCCAGCTTCCCCACCAGACGCCCGAGCAACGCCTCATGGTCCGGCAGCCAATGCAGCGCCGCGTTGGAGACGAGCACGTCCAGCGGCGCGGGAGGCGTCCAGCTCGCCAGGTCCGCCACCTCGAAGCGCGGCGACGCCCCGGGCGGGCCACCGCGGGCCGCTTCAATCATCTCCGCGGACGCGTCCACGCCGTACACCTGGGCGGACGGCCAGCGCTGGGCCAGCAGGCGCGTGAGGTCCCCGGTGCCACAGCCCAGGTCCGCGACCTGCGTGGGGGACGTCGCATCCACCCGCGCCAGCAAATCGAAGAAGGGGCGCTTTCGCTCGTCGCGGAAGCGTGAGTACTGCGCCGGGTCCCACATGGTGGCCTCCTGTCACCGGAGAGCCTAACGCCCAGGGTCCTTCAGCGCGGCGGCAACACATCCGCCTCCCCGGCGACGCCAGGGAGCACGGAGCCCGACAGGCACGCCCCCACGAAGGAAGCGTGCCCCGAAACGACTGCGACTACTTGGCGCGGCGGCGACGGGCGCCCGCGTCCGGCGCGGTGCCCGCGTCCTCGCCACCCTCCACGGCGGTGCCGGCATCATCGGCCGTGCCGGCGTCCGTGCCAGCGTCGGCGTCGGTGGACGCGCGCTCAATCTGCGGCGGCGGATTCACCAGCTTGAGCGAGTCCAGGAACTCGTCCGCGCCCGGCGCGCCGATGCCCGCATTGTAGACGGTGATGAGGTTGTAGACGCGCGGCCCCACCAGGTAGCTGCGGCCCTTCACCTCGCCGGAGGGCGACGCCAGGGTGTACGACTTGCCCGGGTAGCCATCCAGGGTGATGTCCTCGGAGCTCTTCAGCTCACCCTGCACCTGACCGGCGATGCCCTGGATGCCGCCGTTGATGAGCGCCTCGGCGGGGACGGTCGCCACGAAGGCCTCCGGGTAGTCCACCGCGTTGACGATGTAGCTGACGCCACCCTCGTTCGCCGCGTACGTCACGAGCGTCGCCTTGTCCGTGCGCTTCGGCAGCGGCGCCTCGCTGCGCTGCGCCTGCGGCGGGGGGCCCGGCAGCTTCACGGTGAAGCCCTCGGGGGCGTCCACGACGTTGAACGCGACGGCGGGGGTCTCGTCCCCACCCTCGTTGGGAACCTCCTCGATGGTGGAGGTGGCTTCCCGGTTATCGGGCTTCTGCTGACCGGCGCACGCGGCGGCAATCAGCGAGATTGTGGCGAGGCTTGCGACGAGGCGAGACAACGGGGACATGGGCACACTTCCTGAGTGTGGTTGAACGCAGTGCGTCGAAGGACGCTAGACGAACTTCCTGGTTGCTGACTACCCGACTTTGAAACGGGGGCCAGTTTCATTGCGCACTGGACTCTACCGGAGCGTCGGCGAGAGGACGTAGCGCCCCTGACTATTCGCCGAGATACGCACGCCGGACCTCCGCGCTCTCCAAGAGCGCCTTGCCCGGCCCCGCCATCACGACCTCACCCGTCTCCAACACATAGCCGTAGTGCGCCGCGTTGAGCGCCAGGTGGGCGTTCTGCTCCACCAGCAGCACGCTCACGCCGGTGGCGTTCACCTCGCGCAGGGTCCGGAAGATGGCCTCCGTCACCTGCGGCGCCAGCCCCAGGGACGGCTCATCCAGCAGGAGCAGCTGCGGCTTGCTGAGCAGCGCGCGGGCGATGGCCAGCATCTGCTGCTCGCCGCCCGACAGCGTGCCCGCCATCTGCTTGCGGCGCTCCTTGAGCACCGGAAACAGCGTGAAGCTCTTCTCCAGATCCGCCTGGATGCCGGAGGTGTCCGTGCGCAGGTACGCGCCCAGCTCCAGGTTCTCCTGGACGGACATGTTGGGGAACACGCCCCGCCCTTCGGGCGCGTGCGCCATGCCGCGCGGCACCAACTGGTGCGCCTTCATGGACGTGGTGTCGTGCCCGTTGAACTGGATGCGCCCGGCGCTGGGCTTGAGCATGCCGCTCACCGCGCGCAGGGTGCTCGTCTTGCCAGCCCCGTTGGCGCCGATGAGGGCCACCACCTCGCCCTTGCCCACCGTCAGCGACACACCCTTGAGCGCCTGGATGGCGCCGTAGTGCACCTTGATGCCGTCCACCGACAACAGCGGTGGGAAGGCCTGGCGCTCGCCCAGCGTCTTCACTTGCGCCTCGCTCACGCCGCCCCTCCGTGGCTCTCCAGGTAGCTGTCACCCAGGTAGGCTTCAATGACCTTCCGGTCGCTGCGCACCTGCGCCGGCGCCCCCCGGGCAATCGTCTCACCGTGGTCCAGCACGGTGATGAATTCGCAGATGCCCATGACCAGCTTCATGTCGTGCTCGATGACGAGCACACCCAGCTTGAAGTCATCCCGCAGCTTGCGGATGAGCACCATCAGGTCCGCCTTCTCGCGGGTGTTCATGCCGGCCGCGGGCTCGTCCAGCAGCAGCACCTTGGGCTGCGTGCCCAGCGCGCGCGCGATTTCCAGCCGGCGCTGCTCGCCGTAGGGCAGGTTGCGCGCCTCCTCGTCGCGGCGGTGCGAAAGGCCCATGACCTCCAGCAGGTGCTCCGCCTGCCGCGTCAGCTCCCGCTCCTCCTGCTGGAAGCGCGGGGTGAGCAGCAGCGCCCGCCACCAGTCGCGGTAGTTGGTGAAGGCGCCCTTCATCTTCGCCCCCAGCCCCACGCCCTCCGGGTGCAGCGCGCCCTGTGCCCGGCACGCCACCTTCACGTTGTCCAACGCGGTGAGCGCGCGGAACAGGCGGATGTTCTGGAAGGTGCGCGCCAGCCCCAGGTGGTTGATTTGATGCGGCAGCCACCCATTCACACGCTGACCGGCCACGCGGACCTCGCCCTGGGTGGGCTGGTACACGCCGGTCAGCACGTTGAACGCCGTGGACTTGCCCGCGCCGTTGGGACCGATGAGGCCCAGCAGGTCCCCCTGCCGCACGGTGAGGTTGAAGTCCGTCAGCGCCTTGAGGCCGCCGAACTGGATGCTCACCCCGTCCGCCTGGAGCATCGGTGCGCCTGCCTCCGCCTTCGTCTCCTGCACGAGCGCGCTCACGCCAGCCCCTTGCGCTTGCGGGGAATCCACCGCGGCAGCACGTCCCAGATTTCCTTCGTCCCGAACAAGCCCTGGGGCCGCGCCAGCATCAGCACCACCAGCAGCAGGCCGTACACGGGCATGCGAATCTGGTCCACCTTCTGCGCCAGGCTGCCCTCGGCGCCCAGCAGGGTGAACAGCGAGCGCATGCCCTCCGGCAGCAGCGTGAGGAACGTGGCCGCGACGATGGCACCCGTCGTGGAGCCCAGGCCGCCCAGCACCACCATGACGACGATTTCCATCGACTTCACGAAGGTGAAGGAGCCGGGGTTGATGATGGGCACGAAGTGCGCGAACAGCGCGCCGGCCACGCCCGCGAAGAACGAGGAGATGACGAAGGCGCGGACCTTGTAGCCCGTCGTGTCCACGCCCATGGCCTCGGCGGCGACCTCATCCTCGCGGATGGCCCAGAGGCTGCGGCCATGGCTGGAGCCGGTGATGCGCCGGGCCACCAGCACGGCGAGGAACACCCAGAAGTACACCATGGCCGGCGAGGACGTCTGGGGGATGCCGGACAGGCCCAGCGCGCGGCCGAACGCGTCCGTGTTCTGCACCACCACGCGGATGATTTCGCCGAAGCCCAGCGTGACGATGGCCAGGTAGTCCCCGCGCAGCCGCAGCGAGGGCAGGCCCACCAGGAAGCCGCACAGCGCCGCCGCCAGGCCGCCCACCAGCAGCGACACGACGAAGAACACCTGGTCGCTGAGCGCCACCGGCAGGAAGGAGAGCGCGACGTCCTTGAGGTTCAGCGACAGGACGCCGGAGATGTAGGCCCCCACCGCCATGAAGCCCGCGTGGCCGATGGAGAACTGCCCCGTCATCCCGTTCACGATGTTGAGGCTGACCGCCAGGATGATGTTCACCCCCACCACCGACAGCAGGTAGGAGGCGAAGGGCGCGTCGCTCATCAGCCACTGGAAGAGCGCCAGCACCGGCAGCGCCACCAGCACGGGCACCAGGCCGCGCAGCGACGCGGGGATGGCGGAATCGGCCTCGGGGGCGGGAATCGCCGGAGTCTCCATCAGACCTTCTCCGCGGCGACGCGGCCGAAGAGGCCGCCCGGTTTCACGAGCAGCACCAGGATGAGGAAGCCGAAGGCCACCGCGTCACGCCAGGTGCTGGCCGCGTAGCCCACGACGAACTCCTCCACCAGCCCCAGCACCAGGCCACCAATGACGGCGCCCGGCACGTGGCCGATGCCACCAATCACCGCCGCCACGAAGGCCTTCAGGCCCACGTACAGGCCCATCAGCGGGCTCACCGACGTGTCCTTGATGGCGTAGAGCAGGCCGGCGCCCGCCGCCAGCGCGCTGCTCAGCATGAACGTCAGCGCGATGACGCGGTCGGTGGGGATGCCCATCAGCGCCGCCACGCGGTGGTCCCAGGACACCGCGCGCATCGCCCGGCCGAAGCGGGTGCGGAACACCAGGTACTGCAAGCCCACCATCAGCGCCACGGCGATGCCGAAGCTGATGACCTGCCAGTTCCACACCACCACGTCCCGGTCACCGATGACGAGCCACTCCACCGGCTCAATCACCTCCGGGAAGGCCCGAGGCGCCGCGCCCGGCAGGAAGCCGATGTCCAACTGGAAGCCGTAGGACAGCGCGAAGGAGATGCCAATGGCGGTGATGAGCGCGGTGAGCCGCGGCTTCTCCCGCAGGGGGCGGTACGCGAAGCGCTCGATGATGAACCCGAGCAGCGCGCAGCCCAGCATGGCCACCGCGAACACGACAGCCACGCCCAGGAGCGAGCTGCGCATGTCGCGCCCGAGCGCGAACGCGGTGGCGTAGCCCATGTAGACGCCGACCATCATGACGTCGCCATGGGCGAAGTTGATGAGCTTCAGGACGCCGTACACCATCGTGTAGCCAAGCGCGACGAGCGCGTAGATGGTGCCGGCGGCCAGGCCGTTGATGAGGTGCTGGAGGAGCTGCGCCATTAGGGATTGATGGTCGTGACGTACTGGGTCTTGCCGTCCTCGACCTTCAGGACGACGGCGGACTTCACGGCGTTGCGCTGGGCATCCAGGGTGACGGTGCCCGCCACGCCCGGGAAGTCCTTCGTCTGCGCAATCGCGTCACGCACGGCCGGGCCGCTCAGGTCCTTGGCGCGCTCCAGGGCGGCCAGGGCCACGCGGGCCGAGTCATAGCCCAGCGCCGCCAGCGCGTCCGGCACCGCGCCGTACGCCGCCTTGTAGTCGGCGATGAACTTCTGCACGCGGGGGTCCGGGTTGTCCGGCGAGTAGTGGTTGGAGAAGTAGCTGCCCTCGATGGCGCTGCCGCCCAGCTCGAAGAGCTTCTCGGAGTCCCAGCCGTCGCCGCCCATCAGCGGCACCTTCAGGCCCACCTCGCGCGCCTGGCGGGCGATGATGCCCACCTCGCTGTAGTAGCCCGGCACGTAGATGCCCTCCGGCTGCGACTTGCGGATGGCGGTGAGCTGGGCGCGGTAGTCGGTGTCGCCCTGGCTGTAGCTCTCCACGGCCGTCACCTTGCCGCCCATCTCCGTGAACTTGCGCGTGAAGACGTCCGCCAGGCCAATGGAGTACGCGCTCTTGTTGTCCTGGAGCACCGCCACCTTGTTCAGCTTCAGGTTCTCCCGGGCGAACTTCGCCATCACGAAGCCCTGGAACGGGTCGATGAAGCAGACGCGGAAGATGTAGTCACCCTTCTCGGTGACGGTGGGGTTGGTGGAGGACGGCGTAATCATGGGCACGCCCGCCGCCTGCGCCTTCTCCGCCATGGCCAGCGAGTTGGACGACGCCACGTCCCCCAGGATGAGCGCGACCTTGTCCTGGGTAATCAGGCGCGTGGCGGCCTGGGCGGCCTCCTCGGGCTTGCTCTGGTTGTCGTAGACGCGGATGGAGACCTTCTTGCCCTTCACCCCGCCCGCGGCGTTGGCCTCCTTGAGGGCCAGCTCGATGCCGTTGCGCGTGGAGATGCCGAACGTCGCCTGACCACCGGTGAGCGAGCCCACCTGGCCAATCAGGATGCTGTTGGCGTCCACCGGCGCGTTTCCAGGCGCGGCTCCCTGCCCCTGCGCGGCCTGCGAACCTCCTTCACCGGAAGGAGCGGGCTGCGTCTTCTTCTCGCAAGCGGCCGCCATGACGGCGAGCGCGGCGAGGAGCATCGGGGCAAGTCGTCGCATGCGGGGCTTCCCTTCTCGGAAACTGACACGGCAAAGCCCCGGTTTTCTAGGGGACACCTCTCCATGGGTCAAGCGCGCAGCCGTCCCGTGCCCCCGTCACACACCCGCTGTGCGGCGCGTCAGTCAGGAGTGCAGCCCGTCCACCGGGCCGTCGTGGAGCACCTCGCCCCGCTCCTCCACCTCGGCCGTCTCTTTCCGAACGGTGGCGTGGACCTGCCGGAGCACCTCGTCGGTGTACCGGGAAACCGCGACCTCCTGCCAGACGTGCACCGTCTTGGAGACCTCCACCCGCTCCTCCCTCAGGGGGATGACGAAGGTGCCCGCCTCGAAGGGCACCAGCCCCTCCAGCACCGGCCGGGCGGCCGCCGCGGCCTCGGGCGGCAGCGGGGGCTCGGCCTCCACGGACCGCTCCGACACCCGCTCCACCACCAGCTCCTCGCGGCGCACCGGCACGGAGAAGTGCCGCACCTCCGTCCGCACCACCTTGTGGATGCGCACCTGGCCTGACTCACGCACCACGACGTGGGGATGGGCTTCCTCGTGTGCCAGGGGCACCACGAGTTCGCCGGGCGTCGCGAACTCAGCGGACAGCACGGATTCGGGGCGGCCCGCCTCCCCATGCGCCGAGCCCTCCTGGGCGGGGGACACCTCGTCCCGCGTCAGGCCCAGGTGCACGTCCTCGCCGCGCACGTCCACCACGTCGCCGTAACGCGCGGTGAAGGACTTCAGCCGCAGCAGCCCGCCTTCGATGGTGAAGGACTCACCACCACAGCCCACCACGGTGCCCAACCGGGTCCCATCCGCCGTGAAGACCCGCATCCCTTCCCGTACGTCCGTGCGCATCGGAGGACTCCTCTCGTGTGGTGTGTGGTTCACGGCTCACGCCAGGGTGGGCAGGCCGGGCTCGCTCCAGGGATGCTCCCGTCCATTCGGCCCGCGCCGGTGCGCTCGCACCAGGGGAGGCGCCCTGTCCTCCTCCAGCGGCGCGACGTCCGCGGGCGGTGGCGCGGGCACCAGGGCCAGGAAGGGAGGTGGCCGCAGCCG
>JBKGHI010000226.1:0-14722 GCA_046520405.1 Myxococcus sp. 1LA | reverse complement strand
TGCAGGGCGAGCTGTCCCGGCATCGCGACCTGCCCACCTGGATTGACGACACCCAGGTTACGCGCGAAGGGATGACGAACCTCATGGCCTACATCGTGGGCACGGAGACGAGCGGAGCGCGCGCCACACAAACCGGGGAGCTGCGCGCGCGGAAGACGTGGCGCTCGCTGGCCTTCATCTCGGGGGAGAGGCCGCTGTTGCAGATTGGCGGCGCGGCGGGCGCGAAGAACCGGACGCTGGAGGTGTGCGCGCAACCGTTGGGGGACGCGGGCCTCGCCACGGTGACGCACCAGGGCTTGGAGAAGCATCACGGCCACGCGGGGCCTGCCTTCATCCGCGCGCTCATGGAGCACTACACGGCCACAGAGCGGCTCGATGACCTGCGCGCCCTGCACCGTCAGCTCTCCGCCCAGATGGTGACGGAGACGACGGAACAGGCCCGCTACGCCGCGCTGCTGGTGCTGGCCGACAGGCTCGCTCGTGTCCACATCTGCGGCGAGGACGAAGCGCGCGCGCAAGTGGCCGCGCTCGACGCGGGGCAAGCCTTCTGCGCGGCGGTGTTGAAGGAGTCCCGCGAGACGAAGACGACCGCCGATGCGGCTTACGACTTCATCATGAGCTTCGTCGCGTCCAACTGGGTGGGCTTCGACAGCCCGAACACCATCCATCGCCCCGGACTGGTAGTGGACGAGAAGGACGCCAACGGAAGGCGCTTCGTGGCCATCTTCCAGACGGCGATGCTCGACATCGCGCGCGAAGGACGCTTCGACATCCGGCAGGTGATGACGGAGCTTGCCGCCAAGGGGCTCGCGACCAAGGAAGACGGACACCTCACGCGCAAGGTGTCCGTCGATGGCAAGCGTGTGCGGGCCTACTGGCTGGTCCTCGATGAAGAGAAGGTGGAGGCAGGGAATTCGCGCGGCGGGGCTCCCCATCCTCGCCCCCATACGACACCGGGTGCGCATCACGCGCGGATGGGAGGCATGCACCGATGAGCCACCGCGCTTGGCAGAAGGGGCCAGAGGAAGCAGCCGGGGCACCTTCCAGTGGGGTTCCCGACTTCCTCACCGTGGAAGAAGCCGCAGCACTCCTGCGCGTGAATCGGAAGACGCTCTATGAGTCCATCCGGCTCGGGCAACTCGCTGGAGTCGTCCGCATCGGGAAAGCGGTCCGCATCCACCGCGCAGCATTGGTAGAATGCCCAACAGGCAAGGGCCGTGATTCTGCGCTCGGGAGTCAACGATGAGCGTCAGGTTGCGGAAGTGGCAGAACAGCAGGACTGGGAAGGTCGAGGAGGCTTGGCAAGTGGACTTCGTGTTCCACCACCCGGACGGACGGAAACAGCGAGTCGTGAAGTCCTCGCCCGTCCAGACGCGCCGGGGTGCCGAGCAGTACGAGCGCGAATTGCGTAACGCGCTCCTCAATGGGACCTTCGGAAAGGAGAAGCAGAAGCAGAAGGAGGAAGGCTGCGCGCTCACGTTGGCGAAGTTCGCACCGCGATTCCTCACCTACAGCGAGAACAACAACAAGCACTCCAGCGTCGTCAGTAAGCGGCAGATTCTTGATGACCACATCGTCCCGTTCTTCGGAGAGATGGCACTGGACGCCATCGGTCCGGCGCAAATCGAGGACTTCAAGGCGCTGATGCGGAAGAAGACGTCTGCGGCGCACGCCCGGAAAGAGAACGCGACCCAGTCAGCCATCCGCAAGCGCAAGGCTGCGGGCCCGAAGGCGTTGAGCTTGAAGACCATCAACAACGTCCTCACGGTTCTGAGCAAGCTCTTGGGCGTGGCCGTTGAACAACACGTCATCGCCCAAGCGCCGCGCGTGAAGCTCTTCGGGAACATGCCCAAGCCGACCTTCGACTTCCTCTCATTCGAGGAAGCCGAGCGGCTTGTCGATATGGCCGAACTGGAGTGGAAGCCCGTGCTCCTCGTAGCCATCAAGACGGGGCTTCGTCAGGGGGAGATTGTCGGGCTCCAGTGGCCTGACGTGGACCTGAAGCGGGGGCTCCTCCACGTGCGCCGGGCCATCTGGCGTGGCGTGACGGACGTGCCCAAGGGAGGCCGTGAGAGAACGGTTGAATTGCCCGCATCCGTGGTGGACGCACTCAAGGCGCATCGGCACCTGCGCGGGCCCTACGTGTTCTGCCTGGATGACGGCAAGCCGCTGACTGCCCACAGGATGGAGAGGCCGCTCCTGCGCTCACTTCGACGAGCAGGCATCACGCGCGAGGTGGGAATCATCGGCTGGCACGACCTGCGCCACACCTACGGGAGCCACCTTGCGATGAGGGGCATCCCGCTGAAGGTCATTCAGGAGCTGATGGGCCACGCCACCATCGACATGACGGAGCGGTACGCCCATCTCAGCCCGGATACGCGGAGGAACGCCGTCCGCGTCCTGGACCTGCCTCTTGCGCCCGCGTGCGACACAGGTGCAACACGGACGGAGGCCGTTACCAACCATGCGTAATTAGGCTCGGAAAACTTGCCGCGGGCGGGATTCGAACCCGCAACCTCTGCATTCTGAGTGCAGCGCCTCTACCAATTGGGCTACCGCGGCGTGCTTCAATGACGGCACCCCAGATGGGGCGCCGAAAAGCGGTCGGCGGGATTCGAACCCGCGTCCACCTGGATGGCGACCAGGGGCCTGACCACTCGGCCACGACCGCATGTGCTGCGAGGACCCGGAAGAGAAAGAGGCCGGGTTCCCTGGGGGAGCCCGGCCTCTGGCCTGCCATGCCACGTCGTGAGACGGGCGCGCGGCGTCAGAGTCCGGGCTGTCTACCGCCAGCGGGTAGACCAGGCAGCACGGGAGCGGGCAGCAGGGCGACAGGCGCGAGCACGCCGATGCCGGTGACAGTGTCGTTCAAAATGTCGGGATTCATCGGGCTCGTCTGCTTCGTCGTCTGCATGTCACCGCTCCTTTCAGCGGAAAATGACGCGCGGAAAACACGGGACCTGACACAGCGCCACGCCTGTCACGAGCGCGAACCCGCGGATGAGGTAAGAAGGTCCCTGGAGCCTGCGCCGCCCCCCCTGGCCGAGGTCACCCAGGCGGCGTCCCCTCTCGATGAAGACCGTTCCCTGCCTGCTCGCGCTGTCCGCGACGCTGTTCCTGCCCGGGTGCGCCGCGGACACCTTTGATGACTGTGGCATCGCCCCGCCGCCAGGAGGCGTGGGACAGTTGCCGCCCCTGCTGTCGACGGCGAGCGCCGCGGAGCTGCACGTCCAGCCAAGCCTGAACCGCTCGTGTGGCGGGTCCGACAGCTCCCAGGTCCCCGACAGCGTCACCTCGGAGGTGTTCGACCCGAACAACCACGCCGTGGACTCGGAGGCCACGCTCACTGGCAACGGCCAGGCGGCCACCGTCCGGTTCACGCCCGCGACCACCGGGCGCCACCACGTCCGCGTCGCCTTCGCGCCCGTGGGCAGCATTCAGCAGTTCGGCGCCTACGTGACGCGCGACTGGACCGGCAGCGGGCCCAGCGGTCTCACACTGCCCCGGTGCAACCAGTTGGACCGCACCACGCATGGCACCTGGCTGTGTGACGGCGTGGCGCGACACGAAATGAATGGAACCACCACCGTGCTCGGCAGCGCCTCCGGGACGCCCGACGTGGCGGTCGCGGGCAATGTCGTCTGGGTGGTGGGCCAGGACCGGGTTCGCCGCTTCGTGGACACCGGTTCGGAGCTGGCGCTCACCGGCTCGCTGCTGCTGAACCAGCGCGACACGGTGACGGTCATCCAGAGCAGGCTCGCCACCGAGGATGCGCTGTGGGTGCTCGACTCGGAGCGCCTGCACCACTTCGCCTTCACGCCAGAGGGCGTCGTCACCGGCGCCGTGCCCACGCCATGGGGACGCGTCAACCGGCTGCCCTTCGGGGTCGACATGGTGCTGGGCCTGCTCGTGCGCCTGGGCCCCGACACGGTCAGCGTCGTCCAGATGACGTCGGAGCCGGACAGCCACGCCTGTACGTACCGCCTGGGCCCGGACGGAGCCTTCGTCGCATCGGAGACGCCGTGCCAGCGCCTGCCGGGCGGGCCAGCGGGGATCGAGGACGGCGCGGTGTGGACCCGCGTGGACTCCCTGCTCCTGACGCAGCCAGGACAGACGCTGTACCGCTGGGCCGCGGTGGATGGCGCGCTGGCCGAACGAGGCACCCTGGTGGTGGACGCGCCGCTCGAGCTGGTGAGCGCGCCCCTCCGCCCCGGCTTCGCCCTCCCCTTCATCCAGTGGCGGCAGTCGCGAGCCGACTCCGCCGTCCCCGTGGCGCCTGACACACAGGGCCCACTGGGGCTGGAGAAACTCCCGGGCAACGCGGACCTGTCTCCTGGACTGAGAACCATCTCCCCGCGCTTCTACTGGGAGGCCGACGTGAGCCAGGGCGGCACGGGCACGCGGGTCTACGAACGGCGCGCGTCTTCGTTGAAATAACGAGACGGTTGGGGCACACACGGAAGGAAAAGCGCGAAATGTCGCCTGCCTGCCTCTCGCGATACCCGGCCTCCGGGTGTAGAGAGGCCGGCGCGCCGCGGCACCACGCGCTCCACCCGACACGCCCGGAGGTGAGCCCCCATGATGGAAAGCCCCCAGAGCGCCGCGCTCTCCATGGAGGAACTGCACGAGGCGTGGCCCGTGCTCTCCATCGATGAGCGGCTGGAGGGCTTCCGGCTGCTTCCCTCTTCGGTGGCGGACGACTTCTTCCTGGCCCTGTCGGCGCGTGAGCAAGCGGAGCTCATCCTCCACCTGCGGCCCGCCGAGCGCCGCACCTGGGTGCGGCTGCTGCCCCCGGACGACCTGGCCGACCTGGTGCAGGCGGTGGAGCCCGAGCAGGCGGAGTCCATCCTCTCGCAGCTCGACGACGCCAGCCGCCGCGAGGTCAACGTGCTGCTGGCCTACGCGGAGGACGACGCCGGCGGTCTGATGAACCCGCGCTTCGCGCGCGTGCGGCCGGACATGTCCATCGATGAGGCCATCAGCTACCTGCGCAAGCAGGCGCGGGAGCGGGTGGAGACCGTCTACTACGCCTATGTGCTCGACGCCGAACAGCACCTGCTGGGCGTGCTGTCCCTGCGCCAGCTCTTCCAGACGGCCAGTGACAAGCGGGTGGCGGACGTCATGCAGCGCGACGTCATCACCGTGTCGGAGGACACCGACCAGGAGGCCGTGAGCCGGCTGTTCACCGAGCACGGCTTCATGGCCCTGCCCGTGCTCGACGCCCAGCAGCGGATGAAGGGCATCGTCACGGTGGACGACATCGTCGACGTCGTCCAGGAAGAGGCCACCGAGGACATCCAGAAGGCCGGCGGTATGGAAGCCCTCGAGGCGCCCTACTTCGAGACCGGCTTCTTCGGCATGTTGAAGAAGCGCATCGGCTGGCTGCTGGTGCTGTTCCTGGGACAGATGCTCACCGCCACCGCGATGAGCAGCTTCGAGGACGAAATCGCCACCGCCGTGGTGCTCAGCCTCTTCGTGCCGCTCATCATCTCCTCGGGAGGCAACTCGGGCAGCCAGGCCTCCACGCTCATCATCCGTTCGCTCGCGCTGGGTGAGATGCGACTGAAGGACTGGTGGCGCGTGGCCCGCCGCGAGCTGCTCTCCGGCCTGGTGCTGGGACTGGTGCTGGGCGTGGTGGGCCTGGCGCGCATCCTCATCTGGAACTCCATCTCCGGCGTCTATGGCGAACACTCGCTGGTGCTGGGCATCACCGTCGCCATCTCCGTGCTGGGCGTGGTGACGTTCGGCACCCTGGCCGGCTCCATGCTGCCCCTGGTGTTGCGCAAGTTTGGCTTTGACCCCGCGAGCGCCTCCGCGCCCTTCGTGGCCACACTGGTGGACGTTAGCGGCGTGGTCATCTACTTCACCGTCGCCAGCCTCCTGCTGCGCGGTACGCTGCTCTGAAGCGCCGGGGCCCGTGAGGCCGCGGCTTCCCGGGAGTCACGGCCATGATTCACCTCACCTCACGGCGCACCCTCGACCTGGAGGCGCCCGTCGCTCCTGGGCGCACCGCTCACGTCACCGCATTGAGCGGGCTGGTCCGCGCGGGTGGCTGGCTCTACACCGTCGCGGATGAGCCGCTGCACCTGGCCGCGTTTCCCCTGACGGACGCGGCGCCTGGCCACGGCGTGGTGCTCCTGGCGAACCACCAGCCCGACGAGCCCGTGTCGCTCAAGTCAGCGCAGCCCGACCTGGAGGTCCCCTGCCTGGTGGGCCCCCATGCCGGCGCGGCCCACGGGGCGCTGCTGGTGCTGCCGACGGGCCGCGCCGAAGGCAGACAGCGCGGCGCGGTGGTTCCCCTTGGCGAGGATGGCGCGCTGGCGGGAGATGCCCGGGCCGTGGACGTCACCGCGCTGTACACGCAGATTGGCCGGGAGTTCGGGCCCCTTTGCATCGCCGGAGCCGCGCTGTCGGGTGGGCTCTTGCGCCTGCTCCAGCGCGGCAACGGCGAGCCCGGCACCGACGCCCTGGTGGACCTGGACGCGGAGCGGGTGCTGCGCGGCCTGGAAGCGGGCGCGCTGGGCCCGGACGTGGTGCGGATGACGCGCCGGTGGGAGCTGGGACAGGCCGGAGGCATGCGGCTGTCCTTCACGGCGGCCTCGCCGCTCCCTGGCGGACGGCTGGTCTTCACCGCCACCGCGACCAGCACCGGCACCCTGGGCGGCTCCGTGGTGGGCGTGCTGGCGCCGGATGGCTCGCCGCAGTTCCTCGACGCGCTGGAAGGCCACATGGCGGTGACGGGCGTGGACGCGCGGGTGGAAGGGGGGCGCGTGCGGGTGCTCCTGGCGGCCCTCCCCCCTGAAGGCGGGCCGCCGCGAACCTGCTGGAAGCGACGCTGGACGTCCCGGCGTAGGCACGCCGTGTCCGCCCCGCGTCAGTCGTGCTCGTGCGCGGCTTCCTCGGGGCGGCCGCCCACGGCCTCCAGCGACGTGCGGGCCGGACGGACGCGGTCGAAGGCCACCTCGCGCAGCCCCACGCCCGCGGCGGTGGTGTTGGCGATGCGCCGGCGCGCCCGCGCGATGTAGTCCTGCACCAGCGCCGGGTCGGGGTGCGTCTTCAGCGCATCCACCCACGTCTCGATGGCCTTCTCGTTCTCCCCCGCGTCGGCGCGCAGCTTGCCCATCTCGAAGAGGGCGTGTGGCGCCAGCTCGGAGTCCGGGAAGCGCGTGCGCAGGTCCGCGAAGGTGCGGGAGGCTTCCTGGCGGCGGCCATCCATCATCGCGATGGCCTGGGCCTGGAGATAGAGGGCGTCATCCACGTAGGCGCTGGTGGGGAAGCGCTCCATGACCCGGCGGGTCTCCAGCTCGCACTGCTGATAGTCGCCCAGCTCGAAGTAGAGCTTGGTGACCAGATAGTGCAGCTCCGCGCCCTGGGGCGGGTTGAGCTTGAGGGCGGCCGTGAGCTGGTCGATGGCGCCCCGCAGGTCGCGGTAGTGCACGCGCAGCAGGTCCGCCAGGATGATGCGCGCCTCGAGCGCCTCCGGAGACTCCGGGCACTGCTGGATGAGCTCGCGGTAGACGCCCACGGCCTCCTTCACCTTGCGCTGCTCCAGCCAGTACACGTCCGCGGCCCCCTTGAGGGCACGCGCGCGGAGCACCAGCGCCTCCGGCGTGGAGTCATGGCGAAGCGCATCGAAGGCCTTGCGGTACTCGACGAGCGCCTCGTCGGGCCGCTTCTCGAAGGTGGCGTCACGGGCCCGCTGGAGATGGTCCACGGGCTTGTCCCGGCACGCCGTGGCGGACAGGGACAGCACGGCGAGCGCGAGCCGCAAGGACTTCATCAATCGCAGGCCTCCGGCGTCACGGTGACGCACTTCGTGTCCTGACACCGGACGCAGACCTCCACCGGCGACACGTCGGTGACGCAGACATTCACGCGCGAGGTCCGAGGGCAGTCCTCGGACGTGACGCAGCGATAGGGCTCACCGCCGTCACGGGTGATGTCGCTGGCCGTCGAGCCACAGACTTCCAAGTCATTGCATCCGAAGAGGCCCACCGCGATGGCGGCGAACGCTCCGCACAAGGCGCGTCTCACGCGGCGGTTCTACCCGGATTCGACCGCGTCGTCACTGACACCCCGCTTGCCTGCCCGGCGGCCCGGCCACGCCGTGGAACCGTGTTCTCGATTTTGGGACAGGGTTGTCAGGTGTGTCATGGAGCACCCGGCCTCGACGCCATCTGAGCGCTCGCGTCATGACGGCGACGGCGCGTGGGCCCGATGTCTGCCGGGGTGATGGCGGCCATGGTGGTGGACGGAACATGCTGGGCCGCATCCACACGAAGCACCGCGGCGGTGACACGCATGACGCTTCCTTCTCGTCCAAGAGCCGTTGTCACCGGCGCGGGCAGCGGCCTGGGCCGCGCGCTCTGCGAGGCGCTCGCGCGCCGGCACGCCCGCGTGCTCGTCGCGGACATCCATGCCGCCTCCGCCGGGGAGACGGCGCTGCGCGTCACCCGCGAAGGAGGCGAGGCCCACGTCCATGTCTGTGACGTCACCGACCCGGCGCAGGTCGAAGAACTGGCCGACGCCGCGGAGCGCACGCTGGGCGGCGTGGACCTGCTGGTCAACAACGCGGGCGTCGTCAGCGCAGGTCCGGTGGGTGAGCTGTCGCTCGCGGAATGGAAGCGCGTGCTGGACATCAACCTGTGGGGCGTCATCCATGGCTGCCATGTCTTCGTCCCCCGGATGCGCCGGCAGGGCTCCGGACACATCCTCAACATCGCCTCGGCTGCGGGGCTGGTGTACGTGCCGGACCTGGCGGCCTACAACGTGTCCAAGGCGGGTGTGGTCGCGCTGTCCGAGACGCTCCACGCCGAGCTGAAGGCCGCTGGCATCGGCGTCACCGTCGCGTGCCCCAGCTTCTTCCGCACCAACATCGGCAACGCGGGCCGCTACGTCGACGAGACGCTTCGCACCCTCGCCGTCCAGATGACTGGCGCCGCGCGCATCGGCCCGGACGTCATCGCGCGCAAGCTCTTGAAGGCCGTGGACGCGCGAAGCCTCTACAGCGTTCCCATGGCGGATGCCCGCTGGGGCTGGCGCATGCGGCGCCTGTCTCCCAGCCTCTTCCTCCGCGCCGTCGCGGCGATGGACCGTCGTGGACGCGCATGGCTCCTGCGGCGGCGGCGCTGAGCCCGTTCTTTCACGGTGCCGGGCCGCACAGGCCCCGCTCGATGAGGCTCCCCGGCAGCATCCCGTTCTCGTCCAGCTTGCAGAAAGGCGCAATCAGGGTGCGCGCCTCGTCCTCGCGCCCCTGGCGCATCAACACCGCCGCCAGTTCCTCGTGAAGGATGAGCGGCAGCAGCGTCCCCGCGAAGAAGTGTTCCAGGATGTGCTTCTGCGCGAGCGCCATGCGCAGCTCCGCCTCCGCGCCCGCCAGGTCCTCCGCGTCCAGCAACGCCAGGGCCTGGAAGAGGTGGGCGCGCGGGTCCTGGGGATAGCGCGCCAGCAGGTCCTTCGCCTGCCGCATCCCCTCGCTCTCCGTGGCGGGCAACGCATCCCCGGGAATCAGCACCAGCTCCAGCTCGAACATCCGCCGGCTCTGCCAGGCGAAGCCCACGCTCGCGGCCAGCGCCACCACGACCATCAGCCCCACCGCGCCCAGCGGCGCCGTGGCGGGAGGCTCCGGGTCCGTGCGAGGCCACGCCATCGCCAGCCACAGCCCCGCCGCTCCGCCCGCGAGCGCGCCTCCCAGGTGGGCCGCGAAATCAATGGCCCCACCCGTGCGCGTCATGGCGATGGGAATCAGCGAGGGCAACAGCATCTGAATCGACAACATCTGGAGCTCAACCCGCTCCAGTCCAGGCGGATACCGGCGGCTCAACGCGAGCATCGCGCCCAGGAGCGACGTGAGCATCCCGGAGGCGCCCACCGACACCACCGAGGCGTCGTTGAAGGCCATCGACAAGGCGCCTCCACCCAGCGCCCCCAGCAGCAACAGCAATCCCAGCCAGGCGCGGCCCAGCAGCAGCTCCAACTGCTGCCCCACCAACCACAGACAGATGCCATTGAGCCCCAGGTGGAAGAGGTCCCCATGCAGCAGCGGCGCCGTCAGCACGCGCCACCACTGACCGCCTTCCACCACCAGACCCGCATTCACACCGCCCAGCGCCACCAGGGTCTGCACGCCGGGCGCGAGCAGCCCTTCTCCCGCCGCGCCCACGCGCAGCCCATGCTCCGCCGCGAAGACCAGCCCCAACACGCCCAGCAGCCCATATGTGAGCAGCGGCGTTCGCGCGGGAGGCTCGGCCACGGCCTCGGGTGCCTCCACCCCGCGCGGCGCCAACAACGCCTTCCGCACGTAGCGCGGCGTCACCTTCACGCGGCGCCACGTGTTGGCCCACACCCTCACGGAGGGGACGTCCACGTGCATCGCGTGCAGGTGCACCTTGTTCAAGAGCCCCAGACGATAGGTCCCGAGCCGCTTCCGGTCCTCCTCCGAGGCAGGCGCGCCGCCCACCTCGATGACCTGGAGCCCCAGGGGCAGCTTCGTGCCGCTCAGCCGTCCCGTGTACTGGAGACAGGCCTTCCCGATTCGCTCCAGCGCCGCGGTGTCCAGACCGAAGACGCGAGCGGGCGACCGCTCCCGGTCCACGATGCAGACGATGATGGCGGACATGCCGTCCGCGTAGGTGAGCACCGCGTCCGCGGCTGACTCCAGCTCCTCCGCTTCGGGAAACGTCCCCGGCGTGAAGCCCTGTTCGGCCAGCAGCTTGCGCGCAAGGTACCCCGCGAAGGACTCGCTCGCCGGCTCGTCCATGGAGGTGGGCAGTGCGTCTGAAGACGGTGGCGGCTCGGAACGCGGCTGCACGGACATGGCGACCAGCCTGCCCGAAGCCCCCAGGCCGGCACCAGTCACCCCGCCACGGCGCCGCTCATCCCCACCCCGGACCGCTCATGGAGTCTTCGGAGCACGCGCGTTCGCGGAGCGTACCTTCCGTTCGCGTCACGCACCCCTTCAACCCAGGAGCCCTCCATGGTTTGTCGCCGCATCCTTTCGTTGCTGTGCGCCCTGTCCCTGCTCTCCGGCTGCGCGCCTACGTCCGGCGCCGCGCCTTCGGGCACCACCGTCGCCGCGCCCGCCACGTCCAACGCGCCGGTCCCCTTCCGGGTCGAGCGCTCCGGCAAGGGCCGCCCGGTGGTGTTCATCCCTGGACTCGCGTCGTCGGGTGACGTGTGGGATGAGACGGTGGCGCACCTCGGTGGCCAGTACGACAGCCACGTCCTCACGCTGGCCGGCTTCGCGGGACAACCCGCCATGTCCGCGCCCTTCTTCGAAACGCAGCGCCGCGCGGTGGCGGCGTACCTGCGCGAGCAGGGACTGGAGAAGCCCATCCTCGTGGGCCACAGCCTGGGCGGCGTGCTGGCGCTCGCGGTGGCCGCGGACGTCCCCGAGCTCATCGGCGGCGTGTTGGTGGTGGACAGCCTGCCCTTCCTCCCCGCCGGCATGTACCCCGGCGCCACCGTGGAGAGCAGCCGCCCCTATGCCGACCAGATGCGCACGCAGATGCGGACCCAGCCCGCCGCCCAGCGCAACGAGGTGCTGCGGCAGACGATGCGCCGCTACATCACCGACGCGGCCAAGCAGGACGTCGCCTTCCGTTGGGGAAACCAGTCGGACACCGACACCGTGGCCCTGGCCATGTACGAGCTGATGACCACCGACCTGCGTCCGGAGCTGCCGCGCATCACCGCGCCCACCCTCGTGCTCGGCTCGTGGATTGCCCTGAAGGGACAGGTGCCGCGAGAGACGGTCGAGGCCGTGTACAAGGGCCAGTACGCGACGCTGCCCAACGCGCGCGTCGTCATGCACGACACGGCCCGCCACTTCATCATGTGGGACGACCCGGCGGGCTTCTTCCGCGAGTTGGACGGCTTCCTCGGTACTCATGCATCCGTGGCCCGGGTGGAGCCGCGTCGGTGAGTGTGATGGACTCGCGCGGCCTTGAAGCAGGGAGCTTTGAATGAAGTCCTCGCCCACACGCACCTGGGCCTATGTCGCCTGCCAGGTTGGAGGCTGGGGCCTCTACGCCACCTTCAACTCCCTGCTGACGCTGCTGACGCCCAATCCCGAGGTCTGGGCGGCATGGTGGGTGCTCTGCTTGTGCGCGGCGCTCGTCACACACGTGGCGCGCCGTGTACTGCTCCTGCGCGAGTGGTCCCGGCTGCCCGTGACCCGGCTGGCCCCACGCGTCCTCCTCACGGCGTTGGGCCTGGGGATGACGCAAGACTTCCTGGCCTTCGGCTTGAGCAGCTTCGTGCTGGGGCTCTTCACACCGCAGCAGTCCTCGGTGATGGGCTTCCTCATCAGCGGCTTCATCTGGACGGTGATGATGACGCTGTGGCTGCTCCTCTACTTCGGCGTCCACGCGGTGGAGCACGCCCGGTCCATGGAGGTGGAGCGCTGGAAGCTGGAGGCGGCGGCGCAGGCGTCGGAGCTGCGCTTCCTCAAGTCGCAGCTTCAGCCGCACTTCCTCTTCAACTGCCTCAACAGCGTGCGTGCCCTCATCTCCGAGGACCCGGCCCGGGCCCAGCAGGTGGTGACGCGGCTGTCGACGTTGCTGCGGTACGCGCTCACCTCCCGGGAGCGGGAGACCGTCCCGCTGGCCCAGGAGCTCCAGGTGGTGCGTGACTACCTGGAGTTGGAGGGCGTCCGCCTGGAGAGCCGCCTGCGCGTTCGCGAGGACGTGGAGCCGGCCGCCCTGAACCTGACGGTGCCCGCCATGCTGGTGCAGACGTTGGTGGAGAACGCCATCAAACACGGCGTGGCGCAGATGCACGACGGCGGCGAGGTGGCCGTCTCCGCGCGGCTCCAGGAAGGCGCGCTGTTGCTGGAGGTCTCCAACACGGCCACGCCAGCCGCGCGCCCCGTGGAGGGCAGCGGCGTGGGCCTTCACAACGCGAGTGAACGGCTGCGCCTCCTGTGCGGCGCGGGCGCCTCGCTTCACCTGGACCGCACGCGGACGGACTTGACCACCGCGCGCGTCCGCATTCCCCTGGCCCTGTCATGAGAGTCCTCATCGCTGACGACGAGCGGCTGGCCCGCGCCGAGCTGCGCCGCCTGCTCGCGGCGTTTCCGGACGTGGAAATCGTGGGCGAGGCCACCCACGTGGATGAGACATGCCAGCGGGCGGAGGCGCTGTCGCCGGACCTGCTGCTGCTCGACATCCAGATGCCGGGCGGGACGGGCTTCGACGTGCTCGAGCGGCTGGAAGAGCCGCCAGACGTCGTCTTCACCACCGCGTATGACGCCCACGCCGTGCGCGCCTTCGAGGTGAACGCGCTCGACTTCCTGCTCAAGCCCATAGAGCCGGAGCGGCTCGCCACGGCGCTGGAACGCGTGCGGCAGCGCGGCCGCGCTGCCGCGCCGCAGCCCGGGCAGGCGCCTGGGACGCCGCTGGAGCGGGTGTTCGTGAAGGATGGCGAACGCTGCTGGCTGGTGCAGCTCGCGCAGGTCCCCCTCATCACGTCGGAGGGCAACTACGCGCGGCTGTCATTGGAGGGACACGAGCCGCTCCTGCTGCGCTCGCTCACCTACCTGGAGGAGCGACTGGACCCGGCGCGCTTCTTCCGCGCCAGCCGTCAGCACCTCATCAACCTGGACTTCATCGAAGCACTGGAGCCCGGTCCCGGCGGCACCCTGGTGGCGCGCATGCGTGGTGGCCGAGAGGTGGAGATGTCCCGCCGCCAGTCCCAGCGCTTCCGCGAAAGACTCAGCGTCTGAGCGCCATCAGTTGTTGCCGCGCGCCGACTTGCCGGAGGTGAGGACCGCCTTGTCCACCGCGGCCACGCCGCCGCCCCGGCGCTTGAGCTGACGCGCGCGGTCCTCCTGCTTCTTGTAGTGCTTCATCATCGCGACCATGTGCGGGTCGGACGACTCGCAGTGCAGTTGCGTCACTTCCTGGTGGCGACGGCTGAGCTCCTGCCACGTCTGGAGCATGGCCTGGTTCCCCAGGAGCCGCTCCTCGACGGAGTCGAGCACCTCGTCCATCGCCTCGCCTTCGGCCTCCAACGCAGCCAGGCGCTCCTGGGCCTCCTGCGAGGGCGACATGCACCCCGTGCCCAGGGAAAGTCCCATCACCATGGACAGCCCGAGCCACATCCGCCGAATCCCCACGTCGCCTCCCGCAGTGCTCGCGCCGCCCACCGGCCGCTTACGCGAAACGCAAGCTAGGGAGGCACCCCCTGGGCGACAACCCGCACAGGCAGCAGAGGCAGTCGTTTTTTCAGCAGGCGACGATTTCCGACACTGGCGGCGCGGGGGGCAGGTCGGCGGCGGAGGGGCGTGCGCATACACCCGCATCCAGCCAACGACGTGCCCCGCCAGCGGCCCCCTGGTGACGGCTACTTCGGCACGGCCTTGAGCGACGCCTTGCCGTCCTTGATGACGACCTTGAACTCCACCGCCTTCGCGTTGTGCTGCTTGAGCAGCTCCGGCACCTGCTTGCGCAGCGTGGCGGCCACCGCATCATAGGACAGCTTCGAGGTGTCCTCCTGGCAGCGGCGCTTCGCGGTGACGTAGGCGTCGTAGACGGCACGCAGCTTGTCGTCGGACATGCCGCCCGAGCCACCCGCCGGGGGAGGACGGGACGCGGAGGAAGGAGGTGGCATCGAGGCGGGCCGCGACGTCGGCGGCATGCTTCCCGGCGCGCCCGGGGCCCTGGAGGGAGGCGGCGTGCTCGCCGCGCCGACGGCCGCGGGCCGCGACGGAGGTGGCGTG